>CAIWXH010000148.1 GCA_903916565.1 uncultured Oscillochloris sp.
CGCGCCGAGTGCTTCCATCGGTAGCGAGATTCTTTTCCTGCGGGGCGGTGTCCTTATTGCCCTTGATCCAGCGACCAGCGTCGAGCGCACGCTAGCCGACCGCGTGAACACCTTCGCCGCGACTCCTGACGGGCGCACGCTGGCGCTCGCCCGAGGTACTGGCACCGCCAGCGAGATCTGGCTCGTGGGTCGTGATGGTGCCGGGCTGCGCCAACGCACCACGAATGATCGTGCGGAGAGCAGCTTCAGTTGGTCGCCCGATGGACAGAGCCTTGCCTACACAGCTGCGCCCAAGTTGGCACCCCGCGCTCCAACGTGGCAGTCCTGGGCCATGTGGTGCGCCGCCGCCGAAGTTCGTATCGTCGAGGTGAGCGGCAGTGGCGAGCAGACGCTTGGCGCTGGCTGTGAACCCACCTTCAGCCCCAACGGACTCCGTCTCGCCTTTACCAGCGCGCCCACGATCACACCGGCGGACATGAAGTTCGCTGGTGCGCTCAATGCGATCACGATGGTTAATCGCCAGGGCGAACATGGCTGGAACCTCGCGCAATCCGACGGGGCTGGCACTGCCGAGGGCTACCTTGTCTATGGGCCAGCTTGGACACCCGATGGCAATCGGGTCGCCTACCAGCGCTTCCTTGGCTACCAGTCGCTGATGGACATCAATCTCACCGAGGCCAGCAGTTCGTTCGAGCGGAAGGGCGCGCCCATCGGCTTCGGCGCTGGCTGGCTGCTTGCGCCCACCTACGCCCCCGATGGTGCCCGCGTGGCGATTGTCGGACACGACTTCAGCGACGCCCGTGGCTTCAGCGGCTACGATGTCTGGAGCCTCAAAGTGCTGCGCCTTGGCGCGGATGAGGAACTACCCCTACCGGGCAACGCCATCACGCTGCACGCCGCTACGCTTGACACCCTGCCACGCACCACCGCCGCCGCATGGGCACCCGATGGCAGCGCCCTGGTCGTGACCCTGCCCCGTGGCTGGCAGCCCGGCTTGGGCACCCAAGAGCCGGTCTTCAGCGACGAAGGCCCTGGCGAACTCTGGCGCTGGCGCCCCGGTGCCCCGCCCGAGGCGCGGCTCGCCAAGGGTCTGGATTTTGCCTCGCCCATCCTCTGGCTGCCCGCGCCTGCAACCAACACAGCCCCGGTGAGCTAGGGCTGAGGCAACCTCTGATTACCGCGCCAGCCCTCACCCCCCAGCCCCCTCTCCCTGAGCGGGAGAGGGGGAGTCGAATGCATCCGACTGCGGAATCGCCCCTCTCCCCGTGAGGGAGAGGGGCCGGGGGTGAGGGGCAAACGGCGACGGTGCCGCAGCCCTGCCCGGTGCGCGAGCGTGAGACGGTTTCCGCCAGCTTACATGCTATAATGCCGCCACTGCGCGAGTGCAGGGTCTACTGAGAGGCTGGCAATGCAGAACTACTGGCACGATCTAAAGCCAGGGCCAAACGTCCCTGACACGATCCATACCGTGGTCGAAATCCCGAAAGGGTCGCGCAACAAGTACGAATTTGACAAACGGATCGGTGCCTTTAAGCTCGACCGAGTCCTCTACTCGGCGCTGCAGTACGACCCGTTCTTCTCAAGCTTCGATGCCTACACCGACCTGCCTCCCCACTATCTGCGGGAGGTCGAACACTTCTTCACCGTCTACAAAGATCTGGAGGGGACGCGGGTCGAGCCCATCGGCTGGGAACATGTAGATGTCGCACGCCAGCACATTCTCTACGCGATCAACGCGTACTGGGACATGCGCGCCGGTCGCGCGATCAAGCGCACCTGACAGGCTCCCATGCCGGCACGATCCAACCGATCTCCCACCCATCGTACCGCCTACTCCTCTGGCGGCGTGATCTTTCGGGTCATTGAACAACAGGTCGAGGTCGTCTTGATCGCCACGGATCGGGGCGGGCGCTGGGGTTTACCGAAAGGTCACGTCCATCGGGGCGAAACCGCTGAGGCCGCCGCCTTGCGCGAGGTTGCCGAGGAGACCGGCCTTGAGGGTGTGATCGTGCGCCACCTTGCGACGATTGAGTATTGGTTCCGCGCCGGCCCCTCCCGCGTGCATAAGTACGTCGATCTGTTCCTCATGCGCTACCAGCGCGGCGATGTTCGCCCCCAACAGACTGAGGTTGACGACGCCCGCTGGTTCCCGCTTGACGAGGCCGTTATGCTCGTCTCCTTCGAGCGCGAGCGCACTGTGCTCGCCCAGGTTCAGACGCTCATCCAGGAGAAGGGCCTGTATGTTTGAGTACACCATTGAGGTCACGGTTGAGGAGGGGCTGGAGGCCCAGGTACGCGCCGCCGGTCTTGATCTGCCCCTTGCCGAACGGGCCGTCGCCGCAATCCTGCACGCTGAGGGTGCCCCCGGCCCGCTTGAGGTCGGGGTCATGCTCGCTGACGATGCCCGCCTCCAGACACTCAACCGCGTCTACCGCGCCGTCGATCAGCCGACCGATGTGCTCTCTTTTGCCGATGACGGCGCCGCCTCGCCCTTCGTCGGCCAGCCCGGTGCCCCCCGCTACCTTGGCGACATCGCCATCTCGTATCAGCGCGTCCTTGCCCAAGCGGTCGAGTACGGCCACAGCCCCGCCCGCGAGCTGGCCTACCTCGCCGCCCACGGCACCCTCCATCTTCTCGGCTACGATCACGAGCGCGGCCCCGCCGACGAGGCCGCCATGCGCGCCCGCGAAGAGGCGGCCATGGCGACGCTCGGCCTCGCCAGATAGCCCTGATGTCGTGGCTGCTTTACAATGTCGGCCCACCCAGGGCTTGCGGCAGCGCTCGGTCTGAAACCTGAAACCCGGCACCTGAAACCTAGTCTAACACGCCAAGCACGCCTCAAGCGTCAGGGCAAAGCGCCCCACCGCCTCGTCGGCTTGCTCACATGTGAGAATGAGGGGCGGGCAGAAGCGGATCGTCGAGGCGCCGCAAGTCAGCACCAGCAGCCCCTTGCGGAACGCCTCGGTCATCACCGCCTGCGCGAGATCGTGGTCGGGCGCGCCGCTGGCCGGGTCAATCAGCTCGACGCCGATCATCAGGCCGCGACCGCGCACGGCACCGATCTGCGCGAAGCGGGGCTGCAACGCCTGTAAGCGCCCCAGCAGATGCGTGCCCACCGTGGCGGCATTGTCCATCAGCTCGGCCTCAACCAGACAGAGCAACTCGTGGGTGACGGCGCAGGTCAGGCCGTTGCCGCCATACGTGTTGCTGTGCGCGCCGGACTCCCACTGGCGGGCCAGTTCAGCGCGGGCGATCATGGCACCAATTGGCAGACCGCCGCCTAAGCCCTTCGCCGAGGCCACAATGTCGGGCACGATGCCCTCGTGATCGAAGGCCCACATCTTCCCGGTACGCCCCACGCCGCTTTGCACCTCGTCGCAGATCAGCATAATCCCGTGACGGTCGCAGAGCGCCCGCAGCTTACGCAGCGCGCCGAACGGCGGCACGACATAGCCACCCTCGCCCTGAATCGGCTCAACCACAATCGCGGCCACCTCAGAGGCGGGCGTGGTCGTGCTGAAGAGCGTGCGCTCAATCAGATCGAGACAGGCGATGGCGCACGTGGGATGGGTCAGGTTGATCGGGCAGCGGTAACAGTTGGGGTAATAGCTGTGGAAGGTGCCGGGCAAGAGCGGGAAGAAGCCCTGGCGCTGGCGCGGCTTCGAGGCCGTGAGCGACAGGCTGCCATACGAGCGCCCGTGAAAGGCTCCGTAAAAACCGATGATATTTTGGCGACCAGTCACATAGCGGGCCAGCTTCAAGCTGGCCTCAATCGACTCGGTGCCGCTATTGGTGAAGAAAACCTGCCAGCCGTCACCGCCAGGCATCAGCGCAACCAGCTTCTCGGCGGCCTTGATCATTGGCTCGTTGTAGAAATCGGTGCCCGCCATGTGCGTAAAGCGGGCCAACTGCGCCTGGGCGACCGCGACCAGACGCGGGTGACAGTGACCAGCGGCCAGCACAGCGACGCCCGCGCTCAGATCGAGATAGCGGTGTCCATCAACATCCCACACCTCGCAGCCGACGGCGTGATCCACCACCAGCGGGTAGGCCCGGCCCATTGGGGCCATCACACGCCCATCCCGCTCGACCAGCGCACGGGCCAGCGGGCCGGGCACATCGGCGGGCATATAGGCGGGTCCATAGCTTGGCTGCGCGTCGGAGGACATGGGGCGGCTCCTTTGCTTCCTATCGTCACCATTGACGACATGGTACGTCGGCAGCCGATTGTAGTTGAGCGCGGATCTGGCGTCAAGGCATGGGGCGGGGCGTTAGGGCGGTTGCAACGTCGCCTTTTGCCCCTCACCC
Source organism: uncultured Oscillochloris sp. (assembly GCA_903916565.1). Lineage (GTDB taxonomy): Bacteria > Chloroflexota > Chloroflexia > Chloroflexales > Chloroflexaceae > CAIWXH01. Next base: position 4,309 of record CAIWXH010000148.1, read on the forward strand.
CCGGCCCCTCTCCCTCACAGAGAGAGGGGAGATTCCGCAGCAGGATGCGTTCGGCTCCCCCTTTCCCGTTCAGGGAGAGGGGGCAGGGAGGTGAGGGCTGGCGCGGCAACAGGAGCCATGGCGTAGCGTTGTTGAGCGACTTATTGGAGCAAGTCAGGGAACGTTCGCACTAGGCGCGATTGGTTGGCGGATCACCGTCTGGAGCTTCTCTGGTGCCGTCTTGCGCGGATCGTTCAGATAGATCTCGTGGTGCTTACCGGCCCGCACGTAGCCCTGTGCAGCGATAAAGGCATGGAGCGCATCAATTGTGGGCGCCTCGGCGGCATAGGGGCCGAGGTGTAGCACCTGCGCGCTCAGCCCCTCATGATAGACTTCTCGGCGCACCCGCGTGCGTGTGGCCGGGGGAAGCTTCTTTGTGGCGACCGTGTAGGCGGCGGCAACGTCCGCGTCTGCAACGGCAGCGGGCTGGGCGATCATCATCGTCCAGCGCCAGTTGGTGCGCGCATCCAGACGAAACTGGGTCATGTCCTCGGCCCACCACAGACCCTCCAGCGGCATCACTGGGTAGTCTAGGCCCTCGCGTTTGAGGGCGAACTTCAGCGTGTAGGTGAGCGTGTAGAGCGCCTCGATGGCGACGACATAGTCAGGGGCGGTGTTTGGATCGCCGGTTCCATCGAACATGAGAAACGTCATCGGTGGCACATCCACAATGGCGCTGGCCTTCGCCGAGGGCGCGTAGAGATATTTCGATGTCTTCTTCATGTCGCTTGTCACGCTATTCTTCGTGACTGGCCGGGTGCCCACCGTAGATATGGCTCTCAAGCTGCTCGATCATAAAAGCCTGATCGGAGAGCGTATAGCGCATCGCATCGCGGATCGAGATGATGCCGACCAGGCGCCCATCGTCCTCAAGCACCGGGAGGTGACGGACGTTCTTGTCGGTCATCAGCGTGCGACAGTCATCAACCGTCTGGTCGAGGCGTACCGTGTAGACGCCGGTGGTCATCACATCACGGATCTTGGTGGTGCGGGCTGATTTGTCCTGGAGCAGCACCTTGCGCGTGCAGTCACGCTCAGTGAGAATGCCAATAAGCGTATTGTTTTCGAGGACGGCCACCGCGCCGACATCGTTGGCAAACATCAACTGGAGCGCACTAACGACAACCTCGTCTGGCGATACCGTCCAGAAGCCTTTATGCTTATTGTTCAACATGTAGCGAACGCTGGTCTTATCGTGCTTTTCCATCAACAGTCTCCTCATAAATGCTCAGGTGAAATGACTGAACCCTCGCTAAAAGGGGAGGGCTTGTCTAGCGCTGGGGGCTGATCCAGACACTGCTGCGAGGCATCTGAGCGAACTGCCTCTTCGTGCGTGTCAGTTGGATCACCCTCGATCTGTATGCGATTGTGCCTGTCCAGTATAACAATAACGGGAAACTCTTGCAAGCGCCCTGGCGGTGCGCCCAGGGCTGAGGCAAAGTCGCCGCCGGGGGACTGAAGTCCCCGGCTCTTGGTTGCGAAGCCTGCCTTCGCAGGCTGGTTGAGGCCGCGCAGGCGGCCTTCGCATGACGTAGCCCGTGGCTTCAGCCACCGGGCGGGGGGCCACAGCACGACGTTGCAACCGCCATGCTGGTTGCGCCCAGGGCTGATGCAACGTCGCCTGCCGGGGGGGCGTGCGACACAGGATGCGGGGATGCTGGCAGGGCGTGGTATAATCAAAGTCTTGCCAGCGCACGGGCAGCTTGCCGTGCGCTTCTGGCTGTTTTTGACGATGAGGTATCACTTTTATGCCATCTTTTACCGATCTTGGGCTTGGTGAGCCTGTGCTTGCGGCGCTCCGCGAGCTTGGCTACGACGAGCCAACCCCTATTCAAGAGCAGGCGATTCCCGCAATGCTCGCCGGACGCGATGTGATCGCCCACGCCCAAACGGGCACGGGCAAGACTGCAGCCTTCGCGCTGCCGATTATTCAGCGCCTAACAAACGACAAGGTGCCCCAGGCGCTGGTGCTGGCCCCGACCCGCGAGTTGGCGATGCAGGTGGCCGAGGCGATGTTTCGCTACGGCAAGCACGCCGCCGCCCGTGTGACCCCCGTCTACGGCGGGCAGCCCATCGAACGGCAGTTGCGGGCGCTCGACCGTGGCGTGCAGATCGTCGTGGGCACCCCAGGCCGGATTATGGACCACATGCGCCGAGGCACCCTGGCCCTCGCGGCGATTCGGATGGTTGTGCTTGACGAGGCCGACGAGATGCTCGATATGGGCTTTGCTGAGGATATTGAGTATATCCTTCAGCAGACCCCCGCCGAGCGCCAGACGGCGCTCTTCTCGGCCACGATGCCCTCGGCGGTACTCGACCTGGCCCTGCGCTACACGCGCACGCCGCAGCGGATCAGCGTGGTGACCGAGCAGATGACCGCGCTGCTGACCAAGCAGGTGTACTACGATGTCTCGCCCCGCGACAAGCTTGACGCCCTGTGCCGCATCCTTGATGTCGAGACGCCTACCTCGGCGATGATCTTCTGTCGTACCCGCGCCGAGGCTGACCATCTGGGCGAGAGCTTGCAGGGCCGGGGCTATATGGCTGAGGTGATCCACGGTGATCTGAGCCAGACGATGCGCGAGCGGGTGATGAAGCGCTTTCGCGAGGGCCAGGCCGAGTTGCTGGTGGCGACTGATGTGGCCGCCCGTGGCCTTGACATTCCTGATGTCACCCACGTGATCAACTATGATGTGCCGGGCGACCCCGAGGGCTATGTCCATCGCGTCGGGCGTACCGGGCGGGCCGGGCGCACCGGCTTGGCGATCTCGCTGATTGCGCCCCGCGAGCGGCGCCAGCTTCAGATTATCGAGCGGGTCATTCGCACGCGCATTGTGCGCCAGAAGTTGCCGAGTTTGGCTGATGTGGCCGCCCGCCGCCGCGAGGCGTTCCGCGAGGCGCTTCACGGAGTGCTCGAGGCGGGCGATCTCGATCCGTACATGCTGATGGTCGAGGAGATGTCTGAGGCCCATGATGTGACCGAGTTGGCGGCGGCGGCCTTCAAACTGCTGCTCAACGAGGTCGAGCACGAGGACACGCTGGTGTCGGTTGATGGCGACGGTGCGGGCACCGAGGCCGGGATGACGCGGCTCTTCCTTGATGTGGGCCGCTTCGACCGCGTGCGCCCCGCCGATATTGTGGGCGCTATCGCCAACGAGATCGGCATCCCCGGTCGCCAGATCGGCTCCATTGACATCTACGACCGCTTCGCCTTTGTTGAGGTGCCCGTTGATCTGGCGCAGCGTGTGGTGCGCGGCCTGGGCGGGGTGACGCTGCGCGGCAAGCCCGTCAAGGTGTCGCTGGCGAAGCCTAAAGTGTAGGCGAAGACGTGCCCTAATTGAACACGAGGCTCGGCTCTGTGACATCCGAGCATAGGTGGAGGCTGCCGAATCTTTTTTGGCTGCCTCCTTTTTGTTGGGCCAGCAGAGTCTCCATGGGACAGTTTTGACACACGCAGGGCTTGCTGCTAGGGCCACGTCAACGTCGCGCTACGCCCCCTGCCCGGTGGCTGAAGCCACGGGCTAGCAACTGCGAAGCCCGCTGAAGCGGGCTGCCGAGCCTGCGAAGGCAGGCTGCGCTTCAGCCCCCCGGTGGGCGACTTTTCGGACTGAAACCTGAAACCCGGCACCTGAAACCTGCTCGATGCGAAGGAGCGCACGATGACCCGCTTGCCCCTGGCCCTCGCCCGCCATTGGCGCGAGACCCCGTTGGTTCACGTGTTCTCGCCGATGCAGCGCTTTGTGCAAAGTGAAGCCGCCAGCGGCCTCGTCCTCTTCGGCGCGACGCTTGCCGCCCTGGTCTTCGCCAACTCGCCCTTGGCTGCCAGCTACGCCGCCCTGCTGCACACTGAAATCGGCGTAGCGGTCGGCCCGTTTGCACTGCGCGAGAGCCTGCTCCACTGGATTAACGACGGCCTGATGGCGCTGTTCTTCTTCCTGGTTGGCCTTGAGCTCAAGCGCGAAACGCTCGTTGGCGAACTGGCTAATCTGCGGCAGGCGCTGCTGCCCGCCCTCGCCGCGTTGGGCGGCGCCGTCGTCCCGGCCATCCTGTATACCGCACTCAACTGGGGCGGCGCGGGCGCACCGGGCTGGGGCGTGCCGATGGCGACTGATATTGCGTTTGCGCTGGGCGTGCTCGCCATCCTCGGCAGCCGGGTGCCCTGGCCGCTGAAAATCTTTCTGACGGCGGTCGCCGTGATGGACGACCTGCTGGCCGTGCTGGTCATCGCCCTGTTCTACACCAGCGGCCTCAATCTCGTGGCGCTTGGGGGCGGCCTTGGCGTTCTCGCCCTGCTCGTCGTGGTGAATATGCTGGGCATCCGCACGCTGGTTGTCTATGCGACCCTGGGCGTGGCGGTCTGGCTGGCGTTCCTCGCGTCTGGTGTTCACGCCACCATTGCCGGCGTGCTGGTCGCGCTCACCATCCCGGCGCGCAACCGGATCAACCCCGACGCCTTTCTCGCGCAGGCGGAAGGGCTGCTCGCGCAGTTTCGGGCGGGCTGCCCGCCGGACGAGCGGATGCTCACTGATGAGCGTCAGGAGGGCGCGGTGCTGGCGCTTGAGGCGGCATGTGAGGCGGTACAAGCGCCACTTCAGAAGCTTGAGCATCTGCTTCAGCCGTGGGTGGCCTTTGGGGTGATGCCGATCTTCGCCCTGGCGAATGCCGGGGTCACGCTGCCCGCCCAAGGGTTAAGCGCCGAGGCGCTGCCCGTGACGCTGGGCCTGGTGGTGGGCCTGGTGCTGGGCAAGCCCATCGGTCTGATCGGCACAACTTGGCTCGTGGTGCGGCTCGGCATCGCACGCCTGCCCAACGAAGTTACGTGGTGGCAGATTGTGGGTGTGGGCTGTCTGGCGGGCCTGGGCTTCACGATGTCGCTCTTTATTGCCACCCTGGGCTTTACGGATGCCGCGCTGATCGGGGCCGCAAAGCTCGGCATCCTGATCGCATCGCTCACCGCCGGGCTGATCGGCTATGGCATCCTGCGGCTGGTGTCGCCGAAGATCCAGAGTCGCTCGCCGGGGGACTGAAGTCCCCGGCTCTTGGCAACGAAGCCTGCCTTCGCAGGCTGATTGAGGCCGCGCAGGCGGCCTTCGCACCGCGTAGCCCGTGGCGTCAGCCACCGGGCGGGGCTGGCGTCCTGTGAACCTTGCGACCCCGCATCGCAGCGCCGCCGTTCTACGGTACACTAAGGGAAGAAGATTCAGGCGCTGCCACATGCGCCCGCTGTGAGGTACTGATGGCCCTATTAGAACCAACCAACCTGCGCCCACTGGTGACGCTTACCGACCAGCAGCAGCAGATCGTCGCCCACGAGCACGGGCCGGCGCTGGTGTTCGCGGTCGCGGGTGCCGGTAAGACCACCGCGATGGTGCATCGCGTCGAGCGCCTCGTGCGGGCGCGGATCTTTGCCCCCCAGAAGATTCTCGTCAGCTCTTTCAACAAAGCGGCGGTGGAAGATGTTGGCCGCGCCTTGGCCGTCTGGCCCCACTGCCGCACCGTCGTTCGCTCCACCCTGCACGCCCTGGGCTACAAGATTGTGCGCCACGCCGCCGAACGGGGGCGGCTGCCCAAACTCGCCCATGACGCGCTCAAGGTCAATGGCGAGGATCGTCAGCTTTTATGGGCCGCCCGTGACCTGGCCCGCCAGCGCACGCTGGTGGCGCCCGGCGATCTTGATGCGCTTGATGAGCAGGATGTGCTGAACTACATCGGCGTCTGCAAGGGCAATCTCTTGTACCCCGACCTTGCGGCGGCGGGGCTGCCGCCCGAGGCGCTGAAGGTCGCGCTACAGGCCGAGGCGCCGCCGACCCTGCCCTGGTACCTCGATCTCTACCGGCTGCACGAGGAGGTGCGGCGCGAGCGCGGCTGGCTCACCTTTGACGACATGCTGCTGCTCGGCTGGGAGGCGCTGGTGCGCCATCCGGATCTCCTGGCCGCATGGCAGCGCACCTACGACGCCGTGATCATTGACGAGTTCCAGGATGTCAATCTGGCCCAGGCCGAGTTGCTTGACCTGCTGACGCAGCCGCACGGCAACTACATGGCGATTGGCGATGATGACCAGACCATTTACGGCTTCCGTGGGGCCAATATGGGCTTCTTCCGCGACTTCGGGCGGCGCTACGAGGCGACGATCTACACGATGACCGACAACTTCCGCTGTCAGGCGTCGCAGATCGTGCTGGCGAATCGCGTGATCGCGCAGAACAGCGGGCGGCACCCGAAGGCGCTGGTGGTCACCCAGGGCTTCGGCGGTGCGACCGTGCTGCGACGGGCGACGGACACGGCGGCGATGGGGCGCCAGATCGTCGAGGACATCCGCGCCGCCGAGGCCAGCGGCATCGAGCGGGCGCAAATCGCCATTCTGGTGCGCCTCACCGCCCAGACGCCGCCGATTGAGCAGGCGCTGATTGAGGCGAATATCCCCTACTGTGTGGCTGGCGAGGAGCCATTCTTCCGCCGCCGTGAGATTGTGGATCTGTTACGTTATGTCGAGCTGGCCGCCTACGACGCGGCGCTACGGGCCAAGCAGCCGCTTGGCGGCGAAGCAGGCGAGCGCTTTGCGGCCTGCTGGCGCAGCCTTTACAATCGGCCCAAGCGCTACCTCAACCGGCAGTTCCTGCAAGAGACGACCAGCGCCGTACTGCACCAGGGCCGACCGCTCAGCGAAGTGCTGGTCGAGCGGAGCGACAAGCTCACCGAGCGGCTTGCCGACATGCTCTACGACCTCGCCGATCTGCTGATCTGGCTCACCGAGGCCGCAGCGCAGCTTCCCGCCGAAACCTTGCTGCGCGAACTGGACGGGCGTCTGGGCTACCAGAACTTCCTCACGCGCAACAGCGGCTTTGCGGAGACCGGGGCCAACTACGCGGCGAACGTCGCCGCCTTCATTCAGTACACGCATGGCAAAGGCACCTTGGCAGAGCTTCAGGCCCACCTGGAGGAACTGGATGCGGCGCGGCGGGTGCTTGATCCGGGCGATGTGCGCGCCATTGATATTCGCACCATCCACAAAGCCAAGGGGCTAGAGTGGCCGGTGGTGCTCATTCCCAACTGCAACGCGGGCATTCTCCCCGTTGGCAGTGCGCCTGATGTTGAAGAGGAGCGGCGGCTACTCTACGTGGCGATCACGCGGGCGAAGCAGCGGCTCTATCTGTACGCGGCCACCGGCGGCGAGGCCCAGCTTTCGCCGTTTCTGACTGCCGCGCATGTTGACGCGACCCTGGGGCTAGTTGAGGATATTCGGCGCTTGCTTGGCGCTGACCCGCTGAACTGGAGCGCCGCCGAGGCGCTGAGTCTGGTGACCTTCCCGCGCCAGTACGGCCAAGAGCGCTTCTTCACGCACTGGTGGGCCGCCACCGCCGAGGCGCAGCGCCGGGTCGCCGGGCGGCTGCTCGCGTTTATTCAGGCCGTCACGGTGCGCGATGCCGTGCGCCAACTCAACCTCGACGAGGCCGACATCCAGCTTTGGCACACCCGAGCGCCCATCCTTGATCCCGCGCTGGCGGGGCCATTCCCCGGCTTCGATGTGCTTTGCCCGCCACCCGGCGCCAAGCCGACCGGGCGCGTTAGCCCCGTGTTGGCCCGCCAAGGCAGCCCGAACTACCGGGTTGGCGAGCTGGTGCAGCATCCACAGTTTGGACAGGGCGTGGTGATTGCGCTTGAAGCGAACACAGCGGGGCGCGTCGTCGAGGGGATGCTGATCGTCGATTTCCCAAGCCGGGGGCGGGTGAAGCTGCTCGCCAGCATTGCCCCGCTCCAGCGGATCGGCTTGTGAGACAAGGTGTCAGGTGTCAGGTGTCAGACCGAGCGCATCAGAAAGCCTTGCGTATGCCTAAACTGTAAAGCAGCCACGAACCTTGCCTTAGCGCAGCAACGTGCGGCGAATCGAAAGGGCGCAGCCAAGCTGCGCCCCGACGTGACAACAGACTACGCTCAGACAAGGTTCGCGGCTGCGTTCGGCCTGAAACCTGAACCCCGGCACCTGAAACCTCGGCTCAGCGCGTGGTGCTGTTGGGGTCAAGCACCGAGTCGATCAAGCCGTAGGAGATGGCCTGCTCGGGGGTGAGGTAGGCGTCGCGGCTGAAATCCTGCTCGATCCGCTCAAGGGTCTGGCCGCTGTGCTGGGCCATAATCTCGCGCAGCATGCGCTGAAGGCGGAGCATCTCGCGCACCTGGATTTCGACATCGGGGGCGTAGCCCTCGGCGCCGCCGCCAGCGGGGTGCGAGTGAATGGTGGCGTGGGGCAGGGCGTAGCGCTTGCCCTTCGCGCCGCCGCAGAGCAGGACGGTCGCCATACTGGCGGCCCGCCCGACGCAGACGGTGCAGACATCGGGCGTGATCAACTGCATGGTGTCATAGATCGCGAGGCCGTCACGGACGCTGCCGCCTGGGCTGTTGATGTACAACCAGATATCGCGCTCGGGGTCGTTGTGCTGGAGGACGAGGAGTTGGGCGACGACGAGCGAGGCGAGGTCGTCATCAATCGGGGTGCTGATCATGATGACCCGCTCTTGGAGCAGCCGGGAGAAGATATCCCAGGCGCGCTCACCGCGAGCTGTGCGCTCGATAATCGTCGGGACAGGCACGGAAGGCATATAGGAACCCTCGTATAGGCCGAAGAACGAATATGGTAAGTATAGCACAGCTCTTTTGACGCTGCCCCCACGGTCGGCTATAATGGCGCGGATGGGCCGGTAGCTCAGTGGTAGAGCACCTGACTTTTAATCAGAGGGTCGAGGGTTCGATCCCCTCCCGGCTCACCAGCACACACCGCATTGATATGCGGTGTGTTTGCGTTATATCCTGATTGTTTGGGGTGACTTGGGAATGGATGCGGGAATGGATGCAGCCCACCACCAGCCCCCCGATCCGGTCGGATCGGGGGGCTGGTGGTGGGCTGATTACAATGCCAGCGGCAGTTGCGCTCGTTTCGCCCGGACACGTTGCGAACACAGAATATGTCAATTTACGCCGCCTTCCTTGTTATACGCTCGCTCACCTGCTCAATCACCTTCCGCATCGCCGCCAGCCGTGCGTGCGTATATCTTTGGGTCACAGATCGCTTCCCGTGGCCCAGGATGCCCGCCTTCAGCGCCTCGCTCGCGCCGCACTCATCGAGCAGTGTAGCCAGGGTGTGGCGCAGGGTGTGAATGGTCGCGCTTGGCGGTGCGCCTGCGGCGGCGCGGAGCGTGTAGAACGCCTCAAGCACGTTGCTGGGCCAGAGCGGCCCGCCGTCACGATTGGCGAAGACCAGCCCTTGATCCTGGTAGGTCTTCGCTCGCTTCAGGCGCAGCCGCATCTGGGCGGCGCGCAACTCGCGCAGCGACTCGACGCAGGCGGCGGGCAGCGGCAGGGTACGGGCCGAGGTGTACTTCGGCTCGCCGAGCGTAGGCTTGCCGTCGATCTCCTGCACCTGCTGTTTGATGTGGATAATGCCCGCGTCGAAGTCGAGATCGTCCCAGCGCACGCCTAGCCCCTCGCCTCGGCGCAGGCCAAGCAGGGCGTAGAGCCGCCAGAGCGCCGCGAGCGGGTGTTCGTGTGCCTTGTTTAGAAATGCCTGGAGCTGCACGTCGCTCAGTGGCTCCTTCTCGGCGGCGCTATAGCTGGGCAGCTCTACGCCCTCCATAGGGTTGTGTTCAATAAGGCGACGTTTGCGGGCCAGATCCAGCGATGCGCGGAGGAGTTGCGCCAGCGCCTGGACGGTACGGGCGCCCGTGTAGCGCCCGCCGCTCTCTTTCACAATGTCATCCTGGACGCGGTGCAGGGTGGCTTGGAGCTTGTCGGCCTTGAGCTTGTTGAGCGGCGTCGTACCCAGCAGTGGCATAAGGTAGCCATCAATCAGCCGGCGGTTGTTGGCCTGACTGCGCTCGCGGAGGTTCCGCTCCTTGGCGGCCTGCCATGTTACCAGCCAGGCCGCAAGCGTCTGCCCGCCGCCGCCCACATCAATCCCCGCGCTGCGCTGGGCTAGGAGTTGTTGGCGTAGCGCTTCAGCGGCTTCCCGCGTGGCAGCGCGGCGCTTGTGGGCTTTACCGTTGATGTAGACGATGGCCCGCCACGTGCCGCCCGGCTCCTCGTAGATGCCGCCTTCCCCCTTGGATCGTTTGGCCATGTCGCATCTCCCGTTGCAAGCTGGTTGAGCAGGTCTTCACAGTTTTCGCGGAACGTTCGGCGGGCTTGGCCGCGCCCGTAGGCGGGCAGCAGCCCCGCCTTGATGAGCCGGGCCACGGTGGCTACGGGCAGCGGGCCGGGGTCGCCACCGAGGATGATCGCGGCCTCGTCAAGGGTGATGGGCGTGGGCGTGGGCGTGGACATTATGACTCCTTGATGCGGCCTCTTTCAGCCGGGTCGCAATCGCTTGGTCAGGACATAGCGTGCGTCAATCGTTGGCATCTACCCCTCCCTAACTCACTCAGATGCCGCGTGGCCGTCTGTAGCTTTGATAATCCTCAGCTTCCCCATCGTCGTGCGAGCGAACGCCACGTCGGCGAACTCGCCCGCCAGATACGCGCCGTAGTAATCCGGCTTCGCCACGATGGTGGAGCGGTAGAAGTCCTCTAGGAACATCGGGAAGCGACTCAGCAGGCGCTTCCAGAGATTGCGCCGGCGAATACGCTGCTTGCTTGCCAGCGGCAGCACGCGGGCGGGCGGGCCGTCGAGATACCAGACGACACAATAGCCGTAGTGGTGGATCTCTTCCCACGCCTCCTGCATCTCCTGGGGGCACCGGCCAGCGCCCTGCCCCTTCGCGATGGGCGTGGCAATCCGCATAAAGATTTCCAGGAAGCCGGGTGGACGAGGCTTGTAGCGATTACTCCAGCGCAGTTCCCAGACGCTTAGGGCCACGGGTGAAGGTGTGGCGGTCATTGTGGCTCCCTTCGTACATGGCAGCACGGATGAACGCGCAGCGGCGCCGGGTCGTCGTAGACGCGATCCGCATCAAACACCCGCGCCAGTTCGCGCATCCCCTCGCGGGGCGTGCGAAAGCGTGCCAGCCAACTCCCCTCGGCGGTGCGGACAATCCAGCCGCGTCGGTTCATTGGATCGCGCTGCACCGTCGCGTTGATAGCACGGGCGAAGTCCTGCACATCCTGCATCGTCGCGGGGGGCGAAAGCCGCCGCGCCACCCGCGAGAGGGTGCGGCGCATCTCGGCGGCATAGGCAGGCGGGCCGAAGAGGGAGATCTGGCCCGTGGCAAGCTTGGCGTACATCAGATGGCCCCGAGCGCGCTCAGCAGTTCGTCTGCGGTCGTCACGACGAGCGGCGGGCACCCGGCCAGGGTCAGCCGCTCGATAGTCTCGCGCTCCCTGGGGGTCAGGGCGTGGCGCTCACTCGGCATCTTGATCTCCACGAGGCGCAGACGGCCCCGGAAGGCTATCAGCGCGTCCAGACAGCCCGGAAGGGCGTGCGTGTCGATGATCTGCGCGCCCACGTCGGCAGCGGCCCGGAGGATGCTGGCGTGGTTCCCGTCGGTTCGCGCTATCCGGCGCATAACGCACCCTTTCGCTGGGAGGCCACCGGCACCGGCACGGCCTTGGCGTAGAGATAGAAGCCACCCCCATAGGCGAGCCACTGACCGGTCAGCCAGCCGGTGCGCCGCCATGTACTCACGAGACTCGGGCTGACCGCGCTGGCGCGGGCGATCTCTTTGGCGCTCCACCAGCGGCCAGGATCGGCACTGTGGGCCAGGGTGGCACTGAGCCGCAGGCGTGCGTCAGGAATGCACGCAGGGGCGGTCAGGAAGCGCAGGCGACGGTCGTAGCAGAATGCCCGCAGGGCTGCATTGGTGATCCGGTACATCCCTCGGGGGCGCAGCCGCCGCGCCACGAGCCAGCCATCGCGCACGACCAGGCGGTATAGGGTGTTGTCATCGATGCCGAGCCGCAGTGCGGCGCCGTGGATGGAGGTGGTGGTCATCGTCGGCGCCAGTCTTTGCCCTCGGGGCAGTCCGAAAAGTGCGCCAGCGCCCAGCGCTGCCCGTCGCGCCACTGGATGGTGGCGACGCTGAGCGGGATGGCTCGCCCGTTGGTGGTGGTCGCCCACACCACCGCCGCGCCGCAGCTGCGACATGCCTCAGATGAAGACTCGACCGGCAACGGGTACTCGCCGCTGCGCGGGGCGCTGGCGGGCGTCTGGTGGCTCAGCGGCTGTCGGGCCTGGGTCAGCGATGCCGCAGCCCGTACGACCGTGCTATCGGCCCCGAGGACAACCCAGGGCAGTCCCTCCTCGGCAGTGGGGCGGTGCCAGTAGGCCCAGCCGAGGCCGGGTAGCTCGACTGGCTCGCGCTCGCAGATGCCGATGATGGCACGGGCGATCTCGTCGGCGTGGCACGGGGCGGGCGCACACCAGCAGGCCAGGGTGAGCGCCCCCGTCTCGCGGTAGATGGCAGTCAGCCGGTGGAGCTCGGCGACGGCCTCCGCCTGCGCCAGAATGGCGACCCCACCGGCCACCGCTTTGTAGGCATCGCGCAGCCACTCACGGAAGAAGCCGATGGCTCCGTTGTTGCGGAAGGGGTTGCCGAGTGGCGAGGCGGGAATGCCCTGCATCGCCCGGCCCACGTACACGTAGGGCTTTGTTGCCGCGCCCAGGTGGGCCACGGTGATGCCAGGGGCGTCGGGCGCGGGTCGCACACGGGGCACGGGCAAGGTGTCGAAGAGGCCGTCTGGCTCGTCGGATGTCCGTGCGGCGATGGCGTCGGGGACGCGCTCCGGCGTCGGAGACTGGCGCGGTGGGTGGTGATGAGCGACCATACATCCTCCGGGTGGTGGGGCAACCTGTTTTCAGGTTGCCCCAGAGGTTGCCCCACGTTTTGCCGCAGTAGGAAGCCAAAAGGGCAACCAGGGCAACCAGGGCAACCTATCTAAAGAAGATAAAAAAGAACAACATGCAGACCGGGCCGGAAATGCGGACAGAGACACGCGCAAAAAAAGAAAGTTTTGTTGCGCCAAAGGTTGCCCTGGTTGCCCTTTTGGCATTCCAGTGCCGTACACTGAGGTTGCCCCAGGTTGCCCCAGGTTGCCCCAGGTTGCCCCAGGTTGCCCTTTATTCCTCGTCGAGGCCCATGTCGGCACGGGTGGCAATGCCCCCGTAGTAGCGCTGCCCGCCGCTTTTGACCCGAGGCACGGCTAAGTGCCCCATGACGCGTGAGATCTCCATCGCCTGGGCACGCTCGGAGCCGCTCAAGCGAATGTCGTGCCGCTCGCGGAGATGGTCGGCGACATCCGCCGCTGTCATGCGCCAGTCAGATCGGGCCGGGTCGATCAGGAAGTACTTCCCAATCCACGAGGTTAACAGGCTCTCGGCCTCGTACTCGCGGTTCTGTGCGGTCTGGTGACGCGCCTCTTCGGGCAGCAGCCGCCATGGCTCCCCGGCCTGCATCCGGTGGGTGGCCTCGGCCCAGATCTGGTTGATGTCGATGTCTTGATAGGCCCAGTCAATGTGGTCGAGGGAGACAACCATAAAGCGGCGCGATCCGGTCTCGTCGGTCAGGAACCCCGTGGAGTCGTTCAGGGTGCCAATCAGCGAGGCAACCGCTGGCTTGACGCTGTCGTGGCGTGCGTAGGCACGTCGCACCGTCACCGTACGGGTCGAGATAAACGCCTTGAGCGCGGCCACGTCGGCCTTGCGGGTCGTCGCATCGAACTCGGATACTTCCCAGATGAAGCGGGTCATCAGTCGCACATGGCTGTCCTTATCGGCCACGTTGATGGGCGACTCGGCGAAATAGGCAGGCAGTCCACTACACAGCCAGCGGACGAACTGACTCTTGCCGATGCCTTGGCCGCCGGTCAGGACAAGCATGCCGTTCTGCTCACCCTCCAGCGCCTTCGCCACGGCACCAATCAGCCAGCGCGTGAGGTAGACCACCGGCATCGGGCATGCCGATCCGTCGGCATAGACGACGGGCGGATCGGAGGATTGCAGACATGCGGCCAGAATCGGCATGCGTGGCACGCCATCCCATGGCGTCCCGGTCAGATAGTCGCGGATCGGGTGGTAGCTGTCCGCCGCCGCTGCGACCGTCCAGGAGTCCTGGAGGCCGGTGATCCGCACCCCGGCGTCGCGCATCTGGGTACGAATTTGCGCCTCGATCACGTCGGTGAGCGCGGCCCCGTTGACCTCGATCACGTCGGAGAGGAGATTCAGGCGAAAGGCATAGCCGCTGGCGACGAGCGCGGCGATAATGCGCTCACTCGGTAGCAGGGGTGTGGGCGATGTGCTGCCGTCGTCGCCATCGCGATCATCATCAGCGCCATGCGCGGCGGGAAGATCTCCCCCCACCGCCTCACGCGGCCAGATCATGGGGTGCTTGCAGCGCGGGCAGAACCAGCCCGGCCCAGTCCCTGGATAGTCGTACTTGGACCGGCGGAGCGGCTCATCACACCGGGGGCAGCAGGCGAAGCCCCGTGCATTCTGGCGCGGCTCCTCGTCGGTAGGCACGCTGGGGGTATCGTCGGCCCCGAGCGGCGCAGCCATTCCGGCGCGCAACCCGTCGAGAATGGCCTTGGCCTCGCTGCCCTGATGCGACTCGGGGATGCGTGCCTGATAGAGTACGCTCAGCGCCTCGTGTTCGCTCAGATGCCTGGGCGCAGCGGCGATCACCCCGCCGAGCAGGCGGGCCATGGCAAAGCGGGCGTTGTGGAAGTTGCCGGGCGCACAGCGGATATGCTCGGCGGCCTGGTCGCATTTTCGTCGCACCCATTGGCGCAGCTCCACCTCAACCGCCCCGGCCCGTATCTGGCGCCAGCCATCGCCCTGGGGGGGCGGTGCCACGTCCGGTGCCGTGGGTGGCATCGTCGCCCGTGCGGGCGCGGCGCTGGGTCGGTAGTGGGCAAGCAATGCATCGATAGCGTCTTGGGCCGCCAGCGGCTCGGGAGGGGAGTTCTCAAGCCGCTGCCCCGTGATGGTGAAGTAGCGCCCGGCGCCGTAGACCTCGACCCCGATATGATCGCCCAGGCTCAGCTTCAGCGGATTGGTCACCTCGGCGCGTACGATGACCTTGATCCCGTGCCCCGAGGGCGATACCTCGGCGTAGCTGAACAGACGTGCGATCCACGGCGCGGCCCAGTCGGCGATGGTCTGCGTCTCTGGGTCATAGCACCCATCAAAATCAACCCCGCCCCACCCATCGCCGAGCATAAAGCCAATGCCAGCATGGTGGTTGGCGCGATAGGCGGCGCAGGCCACGTCAAACGGTGCCCAGGTGGTGGCGTCATTTGACTTCGCATACTTGGGCGGGGTGGTTGCCTGAAATGGCACCTTCTTCGGCTTGGCTGGCCGCTTGAGGTCGGGCTGATAATTCCACGTCACCCAGCGCGTTACTGGTTGCATGGACGAGGGGATGTGTTGCTCATCCATACCGCTGCGCCTCCCCTGGCAGTGCAGCGGCACTGTAAGCATCGGCACGCGCATTGATCTCGCGCCGCACCCACTCGAATTGGACGCCAGTCCTATCCGCCAGTGTCCTGGCCTGCTGGTAGAGCGGAAGCAGGCCGGGACTGCGAACCTGATAGATGCCGGTCATGTGACGAATAATAAGCTGCGAGTCCCCGCGCACCAGCATCTTTTGCCACCCATGCCCCTGGAGCCACGTGAGCGCCGCGATGAGGCCGATATATTCGGCCTGATTATTGGTATTGGTTGGCTGCGGCGCGAGCGCTGCGGCGGCGTGGGTAATCTCCCTGCCATCCGCTGCGAGGGCAACCCATGCCCACGCCATCCACCCGCCGGGATTAATGGGCGCACATGCCCCGTCGAAGTAGATCACGCGTGGCGTCATAGCACCTCCGCCGCACGCAGCCCGTCGTGCAGGGCTTCCAGCAGCGGGCGCAGACGGGCCAGCGCCTCCTCCTCGATCTGACGCACGCGCTCGCGGGTGACCCCCAAGCGCCGGCCGATCTCGTTGAGGGTGCAGACCGGCCCGTCGACCCCAAAGCGCCAGGCCAATACTTGGCCGAGGCGCGGGGTCATGACGCCCAGGCAGTGGCGCACCTCGGCGCACATGCCCTGGACGGTGGCGGTGTGACACACGGCGTCGGCAATATCACGCGGATCGGCGATCACCTCGCCCACCGTGCGCGTGGACTCGGCAGAGACCGACGCGTCGAGACTGCTTACCGTGCCTCGGATGTGCGCCCGCTGCACGGCGTCTACCTGGGCCACGTCCCATCCGAGCGCGGCGGCGAGGTCGGCGTCGGTCGGCGCCTGCCCGAGTTGCTCATGCAGTGTGGCATCGGCGCGGCGACAGCGCGTCACCTTGTCGCCCATGTGGACGGGCAGGCGCACGGTGTGCCCATCATCGAGCGTGGCCCGCTGGGCGGCCTGCACGCACCAGAACATGGCATAGGTGCTAAAGCGAATGCCCCGCGTCGGGTCGAACTTATCCGCCGCACGCATGAGGCCAATGTTGGCCTCTTGGATGAGGTCGGCCAGCGGCACGCCGCGATGTTGGTACCGTTTGGCGATGCTGAAGGCGAGCCGGAGATTGTGCCGCACCAGCAGGTTGCGGGCCTCCATATCTCCCGCCTGGATGCGGAGGCCCAGGGCAAGCTCGTCCTCTGCATCCAGCAGATCGTGCCGGGTCGTGATCAGCATCCAGTCAATCAGGTCGGTGTGGTACGGATCGGCAAGGGTGGTCATTGTTCCTCGGGTGGCTCTGGCCCGATGCGGGCCTCGACACTTAGGCGCTGGATGTCGGCGGCCAGGGCCGCAATCATGGCGAGGTAGGTACGGACGAGGTGCCGGTTGTTATCGTCGGCGGCACCCTGGGCCTCGCGCACGATGGCGCGGATGTCGTCTGCCGCCTCACGAATACTGCGTCGTTGGGCCTCCGCCCCACGCGGCCAGCGCTGGGCCAGGGTGGGGCGGGTGCGTGGCTCTGCCATGGCTGTTACCCTTTATGCCGTCCAGCGCTCCCATGCCGTCTGCACCGCCTGCCAGCGCCGCTTCTGGATGATCACTTGCCAAGCGATGATGGGTAGCCCCCCGGCGGCGAATGACCACGTCCACAGCCACCAGACCCACCATGCGAGGTCGGCCCCGGCCAGATCCGGCACGGGGGCCAGGGCGAGCCGTGCGGCGAGGATGAGTCCCGTTTGGGCGGTGCCCCAGACGACGGTCACCCAGGTGTGATCTGGCTCGTAGCGCCGTTTGAGGCCCAGCTCAAGCACGGCGGCGTAGGCGCTGGCGGCGGCGAACTGCGCGATGTAGGTAGCAAGGTCTGCGGCGGTAGGCATGCTTGTGGTATCTCGTGCGGTAATCGGCGATAGTACAGAAAGACGGACTACTCGTTCGTCAGCGCCTGAGCAACCAGGGCCAGCGCATGGCTGCGTGCATCCCACACGGCGGCATACGTGGCAAGATCCATCGACGGGTCGGGGTGAAGCATCTCAGCCAGGACACCAACCGACGGGTCGGGGGGGAGGTCATTGTTGCAGCGGTCACCATGAACAACACACATCAGCGTGCTCCTTTAGGCGGTGTGCTCTGCCTTCCTGGGCATGGAGGCGCGGTAATACGTCAGCCATTCAGTGATTTCGGCGGCGGTGAGGGCGTCGAGATCCGCAGGCGGCGGCTCAACCGCGACGCCAGCGGCCACTGCGGCAGCGTGGGCCGTGCGTACGCGGTTGCCGCCGCTCGCACTGTGCACCACATCGTTGGCGCGGGTGCCGGTGCCGGTGCCGTTGCCGCTGGCCGCCGGTCGGTTGTAGCTCGCCCCGCCCTCGCCGCGCCCGTTCTGACGCGGCGGCTCTTTATGCTCTGCGGCGTCGGTGTCGTCGTCCGTCGCGAGGCCGAGCATCCCGGACAGGGCATAGCGCCGCGCATAGGTGACGATGGTGCCGACGCTTTGTGGTGTCGCGTCACGGGCGTCGAGGGCTAACGTGCTCTTAATCCACTGGCCGCTGGCGTGGACAAGCATCGTTGTGACGGCAATCACGCCACGCTCCAGCTGTGCAGGCGATTGGATGATGGCTAGGCCATTGTCGGCCAGCGGCTTGCGGACGACATCGAGGGTGTCCGCGAGGTCGGCGTACTTGTAGCGGTACTCTCCGCCCTTGGTCATCGACACCTTTGCCTCTTTGGTTTTCGGGATTGCCGTGAAGGCGCCCTGCGCCTTCGCCAGCGCGGTGGCGAGTTCGTTGATCTGCGCGCTCTGTTCGGTGCTCATCAGGGGGTACTCCGTGCAATTAGGCGAACAACTCGTTCACTTCGTCTTGGGCGCTCTTGCCGCCCCGCGCACTGCCGAAG
>CAIWXH010000149.1 GCA_903916565.1 uncultured Oscillochloris sp.
AGGGGCAGGCCAAACTTTGAGTTGCTGCCGCCCGTCGCGATGTGGGCGTGGGTCTGCGCGTCAATGTTCGGCGCGAGGCGCAAGAGCACGCCCTGCGCGTGGTCGCGGCCCTCGGTCAGCGCGGCCAGGCGCTCGATCTCGTCAAGGCTGTCGGCGACCAGTGCGCCGACGCCCCAGGCCACGGCCCGCTCGAGCTCGGCGTCGCTTTTGGCGTTGCCGTGCATGTGGACGTGACTCAGCGGCAGAGCAGCCCGACGGGCTAACAGCAACTCGGTGCCCGAGACAACATCGAGGCCCAGACCCTCCTGCGTGACGATTTGGGCCAGGGCGAGATTGAGCAGCGCCTTGCTGGCGTAGTGGATGCGGAAGCTGGCGCCGGTCGCGGCGAAGGCGGCCACGTAGGCGCGCATTGCGCCCCTGATCGTCGCCTCGTCGAACAGATAGAGCGGCGTGCCGTACGCTTGGGCCAGGGCGACCACGTCGCACCCGCCGAGCTGGAGCCGCCCGTCGTGCAGCGCCGCTGTGTCGGGCCAGAGCTGGGGGGACAAAGGCATTGGCATTGCCTCATGATGGTTGCAACGTCCACTTACCGCGCCAGCCCTCACCCCCCAGCCCCCTCTCCCTGAGCGGGCGAGGGGGAGCCGAAAACGTCCTGCTGCGGAAGCCCCCCTCTCCCCGTGAGGGAGAGGGGCTGGGGGTGAGGGGCAAAAGACGACGTGGCAACAGCCCTGCGTAACCTGCACTCGATTGCAACCCGCAAACTGCGGCGTATTATAGTAGCATGGCGCGTCCGATGCTAACGTAGCCCAAAAGAAACGCACATTCCGTTTACAATCATCCAGAATCTTTGTCCTGGACGCCCGTCCGTCGCGGTCAGAGGAGCGACTATGCTCTGGCAGATCACCGCGTACACCTACACTTATACGCTGGCTGGCGCAGTAACCCTTGTTGCTGGTTGGATGAGTCTGCGCCGTCGGGCGGAGCCTGGCCTGACCAGCTTGGCGCTTGCGCTGCTCTTCATCACGCTCTGGTGCTTCACCTCTGTCCTCGAACTGACGCTCACCCCGATCAGTGCCAAGGTGGCATGTCTGACCATCGAGTATGTGATCAGCACGCTCTTTAGCTGTCTGGCCTGCCTGTTCGTGCTTGAATATTACCGCTACGACCGCTGGCTCACGCTGCGAAACCGGCGGCTGCTCTGGAGCCTGATCGGCCTCGATCTGGCGCTTGTCCTTACGAACCACTGGCACCACCTCATCTGGACAGGCTACCAACTGGGGCCACCCGGCTCGAATCTGATTTTCTACACGTACGGTTCCGTCTACCCGATCCTGGTTGGCTCCCAGAGCGCGTTCGGCACGCTGGCGATCCTCGTTGGCATGCGCGAGGCGGCCCGTGCGACGGGTGCGGCCCGCCGCCGGGCGCTCAAACTGGTCGCCTGTCTGCTGGCGCCGCTGGTCGCCTCGTTCGTCTACATCATCTGGCCCGATCATCCGGTGGGCCTTGATATGCTGCCGCTGGCCTTTTCGGTCTCTGGCCTGCTCATCGCGTGGATCACCTTCGAGGATGTCTACCTGCAAGTACGTGAGCGCACCGTCGCCCTTGAGCGCACCGTCACGAGTCTGCGTACCGAGATTAGACGCCGCGAGCAGCTTGAGGCGGAGCAGCTTCAGGCCCAAGACACCCTGGCGACGCGCTTGGCCGACCAGAGCCATAAGCTCGCCGGGCTGTACAATCTCATCCTGATCAGCGGCCAGTCGCTCACCACCGAGACGCTGCTGAGTCAGGCGCTTCAGCGCATCGGGGCCGTGTTCGACGGCGCGACGATGTGTTTCTTCCAGCTTGAGCGTGGCACGCTGGCGCTGGAGGCGCAGTCCGGCCTCGACATGGTGGTTGGCGTCAGTTTGGGCCAGTTGCCGACGAGTTGGATTCCCCCCGGCCCCGATGTGCGGGCCGACCTCGATCTCGCCGCTGCCCCCGATCTTCCGCCCGCGCTCGCCAGGGCTGGCTTTGGCGCCAGCCTGGGCAAATGGGTCTATCTGCCTGACCGCGTCCTCGGTCTGCTCTGCGCGTTCTGGCCGCGCCCGCGCCCCTTCGCAGTTGAAGACATCGCGCTCTTTGGCGCCATGACCGATGAGCTGGGCGTGATTTTGGAGAATGCCCGCCTGCGCGAGGTGGTCGCCAACAGCGCGATGCTCCAAGAGCGACGGCGGCTGGCCCGCGACCTACACGACTCCGTCACGCAGTCGCTGCATAGCCTCGTGCTTTCGGCTGAGACAGCCACCCAGTTGCACGCGACCCAGCCCGAGCGGCTGGCGCGCACCTTGGCCCACTTGGCCGTCAGCGCCCGTCAGGCGCTCAAAGAGATGCGCCTGCTGCTCTACGAGCTGCGCCTTGACTCGCCCTTTGCGGCGGGTCTGGTGCAAGCGCTTCAGACGCGCCTCGATGCGGTCGAGCGACGGGCCGGGATCGAGACGACGCTGCGGGTTGATCCGGCAACCCCATGGCCGAAGTTCTGGGAGCGCGAGCTCTACCCCATCGCGATGGAGGCGCTCAACAATGCGCTGAAGCACGCACGCGCCGCCCACGTCACGGTGCGGCTGGGTGGCGACTCGACCAGCTTTACGCTGGAGATTAGTGACGACGGTTGCGGTTTCGACGCTGACGACGAGCAGGCCCGCGCTGGTGGCATCGGGCTTGCAATTATGGCCGAGCGGGCCGAGCGGCTGGGTGGCCGACTTGTCGTGCGCTCGACCGTCGGTGGTGGCACCCAGGTTGTGTTGGAGATCGGTGAGGAACCTCATGAAGCTAATCCGAATCCTGGTGGTTGATGATCACCCGATGATGCGCGAGGCGCTGTGCGCGGCCCTTGATGCCGAGCGCGACCTAAGTGTGATCGGCGAGGCCGCGAATGGGCAGCAGGCGGTGCAACGTGCCCTGGCGCTGCGGCCCGACCTTGTCGTGATGGATCTTCAGTTGCCGCTGAAAGATGGGGTGACCGCCATCGCCGAGATTGTCGCCGCCGCCCCGAGCATTCGCATCCTGGCGGTCACTAGCGCGACCGAGGACGAGCGGGTAGTCGCGGCGGTGCGGGCCGGCGCTCACGGCTATCTGCTCAAAGACGCCCCGCGTGAACAGTTCTTGCGTGGCGTGCGTCAGGTCGCCGCTGGCGCGACCTTCCTGCCGCCCGAGGTGGCGCAGATGCTGGCCCGTGGCCTGCGCCAAGCCCCGCCGTCGCACGCCGCCCAGATGCTTGAGCGTTTGACCGCACGCGAGCAAGAGGTGCTGGCGCTGCTTGGCGAGGGCTGCTCGAACCACGCCATCGCCGAGCGGCTCCAGGTCAGCGAGTCAACGGTGCGCGTCCACGCCCACAATATTCAGAGCAAGCTGGGCCTGCTGGATCGGGGCCATCTGGTCGCCTATGCTGCACGGCAGGGCCAGGACTAAACGCCCCGTTTAGCCCCGGCCCCAATACATAAACACCCCGCTGATGTTGCGCCCGCCCGACTGTGTGATGCTTAGAGCATGCTGCAAGCGGGCCACACAACACGCACGCTCCTCGCCGCCCCCGTCGGGATTATGGGCAGTTCGCTGCGTACCTTCCTGCGGACGATCCCCACGGTGCTGCTGATCGGCCAGGCCGAGAGCCAGGCCGAGGCGCTGGCGGCGCTGGCTGACGCGCTCCCCGACATTCTGGTGCTCGACGCCGATCTCGCTGGCGTCGGGCTGGCGGCGTTTTTGCGCGCGCTACGCGCCGCCGCGCCCACGCTCAACCTAATCGTCCTGGCCGAGAGCGGCTGCCAACAGGCGACCGCGCTTGCCGCCGGGGCGAGCCACGCCCTGCTCAAGGGCCATCTTGACGAACAGCTCCGCCGGGCGGTCGCCCCGGCTAACCAACTGTGACCGCTCGTCCGTGAAGGAGTCGCGCCATGACAACTCGCATCAATCAGCGTTTCGTCGCCCTGCTGCTTATCCCTACCCTGGTGCTGGCAATGTTCGGCGGTCTGGCGACGCCCGCCCACGCGGGCGGAAGTCCCTACTACGTCTGCCAAACCAAGCAGAACGGTGTCTGGAATGACGCCGCGACGTGGCAGTGTTGGTACCAGGGCAACCCCTATGCGGGCCTGATCCCGACTGGCGGCATTGTCGAGGTGCGTATCTACCACAGCATTGACATGCAAGATGCCACCTACGCCTTTCCGTTTGACTTCACGAATAATGGCGTCCTCACCAATGGCACCATCCAGTTGGGGGTGTACAACAACACGAGCGCGGCCAATGTGGCTGGCTCTGGCACCTTTGATGGGTTGGAGTTCTTGGACTCCGGCGCTACGTATAGCATCTATAACAGTATCTCGGTCAACCGCATAACGCTCAAGACAAACACAAGGGTCGAGGCGTACAGTCAGGTGATGGGTTTGCAAACAAACACCCAGTTGTCGCTGTTACCTGGTGCGAGCATGACTCTGCGAAGCGGCGGCAAGTTCCTGGGCGGAATCTCAGTGGAGGCTGGGGCGAATATTTGGCTGTACGGCAGCACCGACATCGGCTACGCCATCTGGCAAAGCGGCGGCTTCTACCCGCAGCCCGGCTCGACCGTCAGGATCGTCACCAGCACAACCAGCAGCGTGAGCTACTGGGGGGGCGAGACCATCAACCTCGCCAACCTCAGGGTTGCGCCGGGGGCAACGTTCCAGTATGGGCAAGGATCGGGTGGCACGATGAATGTCGTAGGCGACCTGAATCTAGAGGCGGATGGCAGCGGCTCCGGCACGCTGTACGTCAGGCCATTCGGCACGCTCAATGTCAGCGGCAATGTCTACATGAATAGCTGGAGTTCCTCCCGTAGCTACCTCGCCTTCGGTGCGTCCGGCAGGCTCACCGTGAGCGGGAGCGTGCAAAACAACGGCTACCTCAACGCCAGCGATGGTAGCGTCAACCTCGACATCGGCGGCAACCTCACCAATGGCGCTGGCTCACTGATGTATACCTCGGCGTCGGGGCCGACCCTCGTTCGGTCGAGTCTATACAATTCGGGCGATTTCCGG
>CAIWXH010000150.1 GCA_903916565.1 uncultured Oscillochloris sp.
CTGCGAACTGAACTCCAGCTCGCCAACGCGATCATCAACAATCTGGCCGATGCGTTTACCCCCAAAGGCCGTGGCGGCTATAAGACGGTGGACGCGGCGTAAGCCCACGTTCGCATCAGTCAACGCTCCGTAGCGCTGTCCCTCTTCCTGCACGGGAAGAGGGTTGCTTTGCGTCAGGACGCCACAACGCCCCTCACCCGCGTGAGCGCCGCACGCGCAGCGCACCCCCAAGCACGAAGGCGAGGCTCAGATAGACCATAGGCGGAATGAGCCAGTCGGCCAGCGCGACAGGCAAGCTGTTTGCCGACGCGGCCAAGGCACCCACAAGCGGTAAGCTGCCCACGAGCAGCAACCCAAGGGCACGCAGTCGCCATGCGAGGCCATGCGGCGTTTCCGCCAGCACACGCGGCAACGCCCACAGCCACAGCCCCGCCCCGCCCAGCAGCAGCGCCTGCAGCGGCCACGCCGTCGGCCAGCGCAGCAGGCCGGTTAGGCCCATGCCACCTGCGCCCTCGGCCATCGCCAGAGCCGCCAGCACCAGCGGGCCGTAGGCACGCGCCAACTCGTTGCGCTCTGGTGCGTGCCCCATGGTCGCACGCAGCGCAGGCCATTCCAACAGCCCGAGCGCCACGAGCAGATCGATCCCATAGGGGAAGCGTGCCGCTGGCGTCAGGGGCAGCAGCGCGAGAACCGCCAGCGGTGGGACGACATCAATTATGTCAACTAATGCAGGCCGACTGAACGGCGGAGCCGGTCGTCCCGCACACCAGGCGAGCCAGCGAGCGAGCAGCCAGCTCGCGCACAGGGCGAAGAGTCCGCCGGGGTAGAGCAGCAGCCGGGGCCACGCCAGCCCCAGCGCACCCAAGAGTTCACCCATTGCGCCGCCCCCATAGCGCGACGAGGCGCAGGGCCACCCAGCAAAGGGCCGCAAGCATGCCCATCAGCACGATGAGGGCCAGCGAGGGCAGGGTGGCGACGGGCTGCTGCGCCGCATTCAGGGCGACCAGCCCCGCCCAGGGCCACAGACTGATCGCGCCGAACGGCGTCAGCCCGCCCTGGAGCTGCGCGACCAGCGGCCCCAGCCCCAGCACCACCAGCGGCGCCCCAACTCCAAGGGCCACGCTGAGCATCGCCGCCGCGCCCATTAGGACGCCATGTCGGGCCTCCCCCTCTCCCCGCAGAGGGAGAGGGGGCAGGGGGGTGAGGGCGTCATCCTGCACCGCAAAACGCCCCACGGCCACCACGACCAGCAGCGCGGCCACCCAGAGGAGCGCGGCCAGCAGCGTCAGCCCACCGGCGACAGCGGCGGCCACGGCGAGCCACGCCGCGACAAATGGCGCACTAAGCGGCACCGCGCCGGTGAGCAGCCAGAGGGGCCAGCGCGGGCCGTCGGGGCGCACCAACCCCAGGCGCACGACCGGCCACGTAAGCAGCGCGTAGCCTGCCAGCGTCACCCCGGCACCCGAGCCTAGCCCCGCTCCCACCATAACCAGCCCGCTGAAATACAGCCCAAGCCACGCCGCGACATGCGCTGGTGGTGCGGCAGCGGCCTGCCACGCCGCCCACAGGGCGGTGGCCCCGCCCACCACCAGGGCAGCGAACAGCCAGCCGAGGTTCCATGGCCCCAGGCTGAAGAGCCGCAGCAGCGTGGTGAGACCGGCGACCGCTGCGAGGGGGGTGTCGGCGGGCACGCGCCCCTGCACCATGCGGTGGGCACCTGCTGCGCCTAACGCGCCCGCCAGCAATAAGGCAAAGCTGAGGCTATTGAGTCCCGCACCAGCGCCGGGTGCCCCATAGTGCCACGCGCCGCCCGTCACCCCAAGCACGACCAGCCCGAGACACGCGCCGCATGTGGACACCAGCGCCGAGCGCGCCCCGGTCTGCGCGGCGAGGACGGCACCGCCCAGCAGCAGCAGGCCCGCCATCAGCCCCAGGTGGCCCATCACCGCAGCGGCCCCGAAGAGCCATGCCGCCGCCAGCGTGGGCCAGCACCGACGCGGATCACGCACCCACGCCACCAGACCTTGGGCGCCAAGCACGATCATGGTCAAGGCGCTGAGCGCATCGGCCTGTAGCCACCCACGGGCCATCGTCGGTGCCAGCGGCGCATCGTGCGCGAGCAGCGCAAGCAGCATCCCCAGCAGGGCGAGGGCCAGCAGCCCAACGGCGGGCGCAACGCGCTTCAACGACGCGGCCCTGAGGCCAACTCCTGGCGACGGTAGCGGCAATGGTCGCAATAGGAAACCTTGTAGCCAGCCACCGTGGCCCGCAGCAGCGTACGGCCACAGTTCGGGCAGGTCGCCGAGAGGACACTGCCGGAGCCAGCGACCACCGGGGCCGGCGGCGGCGGCGGGGCGACAGCGGGGGCGGCGGGCTGCACGGGTGCAGACGCCTCGCGTGGCGGGAAGACCGGGGCAGGCGCGCTTGCGCCGTTGAAGCTCCAAAGGACACTCAGGTGTTCGACCAGGAGCGCGTAGTCAATCGCCCCACGTGAGCGCGGATCGTACTCGTAGATCGACCGTCCCTGGGCCGACGACTCGGACAAGCGCACGTTGACCCGGATTGGCGCACTGACGAGGGCACCATAGCGGGCACGTAGCTGATCGAGCAATTCGACTGACTGGCGCGTACGCGGATCGAACAGCGTCGGCACGATGGCCCGCAGACCGCCGGTGCCACCCTTGACCCGGGCAATCTGCGCCACCTGCAGCTCAAGCCCCCTGAGCGAGAACGGCTCGACGGTGGTCGGGATAACCACATCGCTGGCGGCATAGAGCGCGTTCAGGTTCAGCACGGTGAGCGAACCACCACAGTCGATGAAGATAAAATCGTAGCTGTTGCGGGCCGGACGGAGCGCCTGCTCAAGCACACGGGGCCAGTCGGCACGGCGGGCGATGGTGGGCTGCGCGGCGAGCAACGACTCGTCAGCGGCGAGCAGATCGAGGTTGGCGCGTGCAGGGGTGAGGCAGTCGGCGACCCGCGCCCCATCCACCAGCACCTCGTAGAGCGTGCGCCGTGGCTTAACGCCGAGCGCCATCGCCAGATTGCCCTGCGCGTCCACATCAACCAGCAGCACACGGGCGCCCTTCAGGGCCATCCCCGCGCTAAGATTGACCACGGTGGTGGTCTTGCCGATTCCGCCCTTCAGATTGGTGACCGCGACGATCCGACCCATAAGCCATTGGTTCCACATACTACAGGTTTCAGGCCGAACTTCGTGCATCGGCCTGAAACCTAAAACCTGAAACCTAAAACCTGACACCTGACACCTGAACCCTGACACCTGAACCCTGACACCTGACACCTAAAACCTGAACCCTGACACCTGAACCCTGACACCTGAACCCTACGCATTATAGGCGTGCTCGCCATCCACGCGCAGGCGCTCAGCCAGCGTGTCAAGCTCAGCCAGTTCCTCAGCGTTCCAGTGTTCCAGGCGGCGGGCTGTGGTGAAATACGCATCAATCAGACTCACCTGATGTTCCCAGGTGATGCCCATCGGGCGGAAGACGCGGGCCGCCCAGCTATACTCGAAGGTGAGCAAGCTCCAGTCGGTATCAATCAAGACCTGCACGAGATCGTGGAAGCGCTCGGTGGTACTCTGCATGTTTCGGTGATGGAGCGCAAACTGCTCCTCGGCCTGGGGGTCGATCCCGACGATGGGAATCCGCGCGGCGATCTGGTCAGTCACCTGTGGCAGCAGCGTGGGCCGCAGGTGGGCCAGACGGTGAGCGATGGTGTGGTCAATAACGCTCGTCATGGCAAAGCTCCTAGCAAAGGGATGGTCACAGAGAGGGCTTGGCCCGCCCTAAAAACGTTTGCCAGCTTCCCGGAAGTGACAAACGTTCGGGAAACTGGCCTACCGCATCGCCTCCGTCACGGCACGGACAGCCTCACGGGCGTTGGTGGCGGTAAAATCGGCCCCAATCGCGTGCCATGCCTCGGGTGCGCGATTGAGCGGCTGACCGCCCACCATAATCTTCACCCGCTTGCCGCTCGGCGTGGCCCGAATCGCGTCAATCAGCTCACGCACCTGAAGAATGTGGCCGCCCAGCGTGACCGAGATCGCCAACAGGTCGGCCCGTTTGCGCTCGATCATGTTGATCACATCGGCGGCGGGCATGTTCGCGCCCAGGTAGCAGACCTCCCAGCCCTCGATCTCAAAAAAGTCGGCCACCATATGAATGCCCAGCTCGTGCAGCTCGCCGCCGATACATGTGGCGACCATCGTGCGTCCCAGCGGCGGTTCTCCGTCCACCGTAGCATAGACTTGGGCCATCACACTTTGGGTGATCGCCGTCGCCAAATGCTCTTGGGCCACCGTAAACTGGTTGGTCTCCCACAAACGCCCAACCTCGTACATCGCGGGCTGGAACACCTCCATGTAGAGATCGCGGATGTCGGCACCGGCCGCGATTGCCGCATGGGCCGTGCTGAGCGCCGCTCGGCGGTCGCCTGTTCGCAGCGCCTCAAGATAGTTCTGGTAGATTATCGTCATCTGCATCGCTGACACCTCCCCAAGCTAAGCTTCAGGCACGCAAGTCCCAAGCCAGAACGTGTCGCAACAGCGGCGCTAGTACGGCACACTAGGGCCAAGGCGGTGCAGCACATAGGCCATCGCGCTGCGGAGATCACGCTTGATATCACGCTGGGCAACTGAATGCCAAGGCGGCGACGAGAAAGTGTTCGCCCTTCACACGGGCGTCAGGACTGACAATCTGTGTGAACAGGGTGCCAAGCAGCGGCGCAGCCACCGAGCGCTGGGCTGCGGCGTTCGCGTAGGTGATGGTGCCGATCTGGTCGCACGTCAAAACCAGTTCATTGAGCAGATCACAAAAGACCGTATCAAGCCCCATGACATGCGCTCATCGGTGGCGTGGCCTTGAAGGGTGCCAAAAGGGTAGAACACCATTATGAAAGAGTATAACACTTGCGTTGCACCTGCCAATGACAAAAGGTGCGCGTGCCAGATCATGTGCTATTCTTAACTAACTAGGCTTAAACACTGCGGTACTTGACAAGCGCTAGAGCCTCTGTTATAGTTCGCTCAGCACCCGAACAATAGACGCGTTGCTCATCCAGAGCGGTGGAGGGAACGGCCCTACGAAACCGCGGCAACCCCCCTTCGGTAGGGGATGGTGCCAATTCCGTCAGAAAACACTGGAAGATGAGCGGCACGCCCTGCCGATCCATCGCAAGTGAATCGCCTGTGTCTGCCCTCATCGAATACCGATGAGGGTTTTTTGTTTGGGTGCCCTACGGGCACCTGCGTAGCCGCAGTCAGCAAGGAGCATCGAGGTATGTCGAGCGATCCGCAGTTTACTGGCTTCGAGACCCTGGCCCTTCACGCTGGGCAGATAGCCGACCCGACCACTGGCGCACGGGCCGTGCCCATCTATCAGACGACCTCGTACCAGTTCCAGGATACTGATCACGCGGCCCGCCTGTTCGGCCTGCAAGAGTTTGGGAATATCTACACCCGGCTGATGAACCCCACGACTGATGTCTTCGAGAAGCGCGTGGCGGCGCTTGAGGGCGGCGTGGGCGCGCTGGCGCTGGCCTCGGGGCAGGCCGCCGAGACCTTGGCGATCCTCAATCTCGCTGGCACTGGCGATAACATTGTCGCCTCGACCGACCTCTACGGCGGCACCTACAATCTGTTTCGCCACACCCTGCCCAAGCTCGGCATCACCACCCGCTTTGTGGATGGCCGCGACATCGAGGGCTTCCGCAAGGCGATTGATGGGCGCACCAAAGCCTTCTTCCTTGAGCTCGTCGGCAACCCAAGGCTCGATGTCCTTGACCTGGAAAAGATCGCCGCCGTGGCCCACGAGGCCGGGGTGGCCGTGATCGTTGACGCGACGACAGTCACGCCGTATCTTTGGAAGCCGATTGAGCACGGCGCCGACATCATCGTTCACTCGGCCACCAAGTACATTGGCGGCCACGGCACCAGCCTCGGCGGCGTGATTGTCGATAGCGGCAAGTTCGACTGGGCCAGCGGGCGCTACCCCGAGTTTACCGAGCCTGACCCGAGCTACCACGGCCTTATCTACAGCCAGGCGCTCGGCAATATCGCCTACATCATCAAGGCGCGCGTCCAGGGGCTGCGCGACCTCGGGGCCGCCATCAGCCCGTTCAACGCCTTTCTGCTGCTCCAGGGGCTTGAGACGCTGCCGCTGCGGATGGAGCGCCACAGCCAGAATGCGCTCGCCGTGGCCCACTGGCTGAGTGAGCACCGCAAGGTGGCCTGGGTGAACTACCCCGGTCTGCCCAATCACCCCAGCGCCGCGCTGGTGCAGAAGTATCTGCCCAAGGGCCAGAGCGGCATCCTCGGGTTCGGCATCAAGGGCGGGCGCGAGGCGGGCAAGACGTTTATCAATAGCCTCAAGCTTTTCTCGCACTTGGCCAATATCGGCGATGCGAAGAGCCTGGCGATTCACCCGGCGACGACCACCCACAGCCAGTTGACCGCCGACGAGCAGCAGCTTACGGGCGTCACCGACGACTATGTGCGCCTGTCGATTGGGATCGAGACCCTGGCCGATCTGCTCGCTGACCTGGAGCAAGCCCTGGCCCGCGTGTGAGCTGACGTGTGCCGTGGAAAGGTGTGCGTGAGGCGTGCGTGTTCACGCCTCGCGCCACAGAATGAGTGTATGACAGCACGACAGATCGAGCGAACGTACGAGGGCGTTGGCATTGTGCAGCGGCAGTATCTCACCTGGACTGAGCCACTGACTCTGGAGAGCGGGCAGAGTCTGGGGCCGGTAACGTTGGCCTACGAAACCTACGGGCGTCTGAATGCTGCCCGCAGCAACGCCATTCTGGTGCTGCACGCGCTGTCGGGCGACGCCCACGCCGCCGGCCACCACGGCCCCACCGACCGCAAGAGCGGCTGGTGGGACATGATGATTGGCCCAGGGCGCCCCTTCGATACGGATCGCTACTTCATCATTTGCTCGAATATCCTCGGTGGCTGTATGGGTTCCACTGGCCCCGCCAGCCGTGATCCGCGCACGGGCCGTCAATACGCCGCCCGCTTCCCAGTGGTCACCATCGGCGATATGGTCAACGCCCAGTCGCGCCTGATCGACGCGCTCGGCATCGACCAGTTGCTCGCCGTGGCTGGCGGCTCGATGGGCGGCTTTCAGGCGCTTGAGTGGATGACCGCCCATCCTGATCGCGTGCGCGGCGCCTTGCTCCTCGCCACCGCAGCCCACTCCAGCACGCAAACGATGGCCTGGAACAGCATTGGCCGCCGAGCGATTATGAGCGACCCGCGCTGGCGCGGCGGCGACTACTACGGCCACGAGCCGCCCACCGACGGGCTGGCCGTCGCCCGCATGATCGGCCAC
>CAIWXH010000151.1 GCA_903916565.1 uncultured Oscillochloris sp.
GCGTCGGGGGCGAGGAAGCGGCGCCAGCCCATAAAGGCGGCGATGTAGAAGACAGCCGCCAGCAGACCCGAGAGCAAGCTGATCGCTGGCGGCTGTCTAATCGCCGCATTGATCAGCGGGAGCAGATAGAGTGGGAAGAAGATCACGATCTGCTCGCCGCCGAAGTAGGTCATCAGCGCGATAAACAGCAGATCGATCAAGTACGAGAGGCTGACGAACTGAGTCGTGCCAGGGATGAAGACGGCCAAGGTGGCGAAGAGGCTGAAGGCGGTGTAGGCCCACAGCACCAGTACCAGCGGCGGGCTGAGGAGGCTCACCGGCCAGACGGGGCTTTTGGTCAGGAAACTCGTGACGGCGAAGAGCAGCAGCAGGGAGATCCAGCGGGCGAAGGTGTAGAAGTGTTCGCCGCCGAAGAGGCGCCAGCGGTTTACTGTGGGGTTAGACGAGTTGGGTGGGTTGCTGACCATCATAAGCGCCTTCACACATTCGTCGCTCTACAACTCTACAGCTCTACACGCCCCACGGTGGAGTTGTAGAGCTGTAGATGTGAGCATCAGACCTAACGCTGGCGACGTGGCTTACAGGGCCTTGAGCGTCGTGAGGGTGTTACGCACCGCATCCGCCGACTGTTTCACCAAGGCCAGTTCTTCCGCATTGAGCGGCAGTTCGATAATCTTCTCGATGCCGCCTGCGCCCAAGATGACCGGCACGCCGAAGTACATGTCGTGCAGGCCGTACTCGCCGTCCAAGTAGGCTGCCACAGGGATGACGCGCTTCTTATCCTTGATCACGGCCTCGATCATCTGGGTGGTCGCCGCCGCCGGGGCAAAGTAGGCGCTGCCGGTCTTCAGCAGGTTGACGATCTCGCCGCCGCCTTTGCGGGCGCGGTCAACGATGGCGTCCAGCCGATCCTTGGCGATAAACTCGCTGACGGGAATGCCGCCAATCGTCGAGAAGCGCGGCAGGGGCACCATCTCGTCGCCGTGGCCGCCCATCAGCATCGCCTGGATGTCCTCGACGCTCACGCCGGTTTCCATGGCGATGAAGGTGCGGTAGCGGGCGCTGTCGAGGACACCAGCCTGCCCCATCACCCGCGCTTTGGGAAAGCCGCTCGCCTCGGCGGCAACGTAGGTCATCGCGTCAAGCGGATTGTTGACGACGATAATCACGGCGTTGGGCGAGAGCGGCGCGGACTGGCTGACGCAACTGCGCGTAATCTCGGCGTTGATCTTAATCAGATCTTCGCGGCTCATCCCAGGCTTGCGGGGCGCGCCCGAGGTGACCACAATCACGTCGGAGCCAGCGGTGTCGGCGTAGCTGTTCGTGCCGATGACCCGCGCATCGTAGCCCATGATCGGCGCGGCTTCGTACAGGTCAAGCCCCTTGCCTTGGGGCACGCCCTCGACAATATCAACCAAGACAATATCACCGAGCTCGGCGGCGGCACACCAATGGGCCGTCGTCGAGCCAACAAACCCGGCGCCGATAATGCTGATCTTTTTCCGCATCTCCCGTCTCCTCCAACTGCGTAGAACGCAGGATCATCTGGTGAATCATATAACTTAATTGCCTACGACACCGTGCATTGTAGCATACGGGGATACAGCGTAAGGACGCAGGATGTGGTGATGTAGAGGTGTGGAGCTGTATGAGGTGGGGCGCTGTGGAGGTGGGGCGCTGTGGATCTGTGCAGCGGGTTGTGCTAACGCCACAACTCCCCACCTCCACACCGCCCCATCTCCACACCTCTACAGCTCCACATCGCCCCATCAGCGCCGTATTGCCGCGCGCAGCTTCGCCAGCGCCGTCTGGAGGTCGGCAGGCAGCGGCGACTCGAACTCGCACCACCTGTCGTCGGCAGGGTGCCGAAAGCCCAGCCGGTGCGCGTGCAGGAACTGCCGGGTCAGGCCGAAGCTGGCTCGCCGCCGATGCGCGCCATACAGCGGGTCGCCCAGCACCGGGCGGTTGCGGTGGAGCATATGCACCCGAATCTGGTGCGTGCGCCCGGTCTCTAGGCGCACCTCAAGCAGCGTGTATTCGCCCAGTTCCTCGCGCACCCGGTAGTGGGTGCGGGCCTCGCGCCCGCCAAGCGTCACGGTCATCCGCAGCCGATCCGTCGGGTGCCGCCCAATTGGCGCATCAATCACGCCCTCGGGTTCCTTAAAGTGCCCCTCGACGACCGTCAGGTAGACCTTCAGCATCGTGCGCGCCCGCTGCTGCTCGGTCAGCGCGTGCATCGCCCGGTCGTGGCGGGCCACCACCAGCAGCCCTGAGGTGTCCTGGTCGATCCGATGGACGATGCCGGGGCGCACGCCGCCGTTTACCTGCATGTCGGGGTAGCGGGCCAGCAGCGCGTTGGCGAGGGTGCCGCCCAGATGGCCGGGGGCCGGGTGAACGACCATCCCCGCCGCCTTGTCCACCACAAGCAGGTCGCTGTCCTCGTAGACAATGTGCAGCGGGATCGCCTCCGGCACGAGCGCGGTGGGCTGGGGCGGTGGCACCGTGACCAGCACCCGCTCGCCGCCGCGCAGGCTCAGGCTGGCGCGGGCCAGTCGCCCATCAACGCTGATGTGCCCAGCGCTAATTAACTGCTGCACATACGAGCGTGAGAGATCCGCCACGGCACTCGCCACAAAGCGATCCAGCCGCTCGCCGATAGACTCGGGGGGCACAACCAGTTCGATGGTCGCCGACTCGCTCAATCGACATCCCGGTTCAGCAGATCGCTGAGCAGACCATCATCACGCGGGGGCACATGCGGCACCGGCGCAGCCTCGTCGCCGACAAAGATGAGATAGACCGCCAGCAGCGTCACCCCCACGGTGATCGCGCTATCGGCAAGGTTGAACACCGGCCACCAGCCCACGCTGATGAAATCAACCACATAGCCCAGGCGCAGCCGGTCGAGAATATTGCCCAGGGCACCGCCCACGATCAGGCCCATCGTGCCCTGAATCCAGGGGCGGTTATTAGGCAGATGGTAGACGTAGGCGTAAACCGCCGCCGTCGTGATCAGAATCGAGGTCGCGGTGAAGAGCAGTGGCATGTTCTGAAACAGGCCAAAGGCCACCCCGGTGTTCTGTGCGTAGACCAACGAGAGCCAGTCGCCAGCGAGCCAGATGAGCTTGCTGTATGGATGCGGGCCGAGGGTGGCAAAGACTCTGAGCTTGGTGATCTGGTCGGTGACCAGCACAACCAGCCCCAGCGTGGTGGGCACAAGCCAGCGCTGCGGGCCAACCTGGATGGGCTGGACACTCACGGGTGGATCAACGCCTGATGGTCATGGCGCTGAGTGATTTCATCGCGCAAGAACTGGAACATCAGCAGAACGGCGCCCACAGTGATCGCGCTATCGGCGAGATTGAAAATCGGAAACCAGCCAACCTGGATGAAATCAACCACATAGCCCAGACGCACCCGGTCAATGACATTGCCCAAAGCACCGCCGGTCACGAGGCCCATCATCATCTGGAAGAGCAGGCGCTGGTTTGGCAGTTGGGTCGCGTAGAAGTAGATCGCCCCGGCGACAATCAGCAGCGAGCTAAGCGTGAGCAGCTCGGGATGGCCTTGCAGCAGGCTAAAGGCGACGCCGGTGTTGCGCGAATAGGCAATGCGTACACCATCGCCGAGTACCGGCAGAAAGCTGGTCATCGTCTCGGGGCCGAGCGTAGCCACCACCCACACCTTCGTCAACTGATCAAGGATGATCGTCACGCTTGCCACGGCGACCGGCACAGCCCAGACCCGCTGTGTACGTATCGGCACTAGCTACTCCCGTCCCTAATGGAATGCGCCAGAGAAAACCCACCCCGCATGTCCATTATAGCCGATTCACACTGCGTCTTAGCTAGGATTGCTATAGTTGGCCGCAATCCTAGCTAAGACGACTAGCGCTACGCGCTTCACAACATCTACAGGATGGAGTGGTGACACCTTCCCCTTGGCGCTACTTAATAAACTCGTTCGTGAATGCCTGACTCACCTCAACGGCACCCGACAACAGCTTCGCATCGCGCATAAACTGCTCAGTCTGCGCCCAGACCTTGGCGTCGGTGTAGCCCAGCCCCTCGGTGTCGGTCTGCGCGCTGTGCCAGTAGGGCAGGCTCTCCTGAAGCACCTGGCGCTGCAAGCTCGGGTCGCCAAGCTTGGCCTCGGGGATGAAGGTCAGGCTAATCTTATATGCCTCGTCGGGGTTGGCGAGGGTGTCGCGCAGACCTTTGAGCGTGGCGGCGATGAACCCGCGTACCACGGCGGGATCTTCGGCGATCAGCTTTTCGCTGGCGACAATGCCGTTGGCCGCCAGATTGTAGACATCGGCCACCCGCAGCACGTCCACCTGCTCGCCCTGCTGCCGCAAAATCATCGGCTCGTTCATCGCGTAGCCAATCGCCACGGACACCTTATTTTCAAGTACCGCCTGCGCCTGGGTGAAGCCGATCTCCTGCACGGTGAAAGCCGCCTCATCAAGCTTGTTCGCATAGCGCAGCGCCAGCAGCCCGTAGAGGCTCTCGCCAAAGTTGCCGGGGATGCCCACAGTCTTGCCGACGAGATCGGCGGCGCTCTTCAGCCCTGTGGCGTGTTTAGCGAAAAAGACCACCGGGAACTCCTGGTAGAGCGTCAGCACCGTTTTTACGGGCAGCCCCTGCTGGCGGGCAAGCAGGGTTGAGGTGCCGGAGGCGGTGGCGAAGGCCACTTGGCCCTCGGGCCAGGTCGCCACGCGCTGCACCACATCATTCTCGAAGTTGTAGTCGAAGGTTACGTCAAGCCCCTGCGCGGCGAAGTAGCCCTTCTGCGCCGCGACATAGTAGGGTGCGAACTGAACGTTAGGGATGTACGACATCGCCAGGGTGATCTTCCGCAGCCCCGTTGTGGGCGCGGCGCTCGTGGCGGCGGGTGTGGTGGCGGCGGGCGCGGCGGGCGTGGCGGGCGGGGTGGCGGGCTGTCCACCGCAGGCGGCGAGCAGCACGGTGAGTAGGGCGATCAAGCCGATTCGGTTGAACATCGAGAACCCTCCTTGAAACGTGGCACACAACAATCCAGCGGGGCGGGCCTTTCCCGCCCCAGGGTGATAACGCGCTCTAGCTTCCCGCAAGTTTGAACTTCCGGGAACCTTAACGACCCTTAGAAGCTGTCTGAAACATTATTGCCCCCCTCCCAGCCTCCCCCCGCTGGGGTGAGGAGCCGACGCCCACCCCCAACGGGGGAGGGCTGGGGCGGGGGAATCGCGGGGTGCGTGACCTTCTCAGACAGTCTCCTAGACAATGTTCGTGGATGCTTTACAGTTTGCGTACGCGCAGGGCTTGTTGATGCGTTCGGCCTGAAACCTGAAATCTGGCACCTGAAACCTTGCCTCAACCTAGCTCCCAGCGGAGCAGGAGCCGCTCGACGAGGGTAGCAACGAGATAGAGGCCAAGCGTGATGGCGGCAAGGGTGATCAGGGCGACGAAGATCAACGGCGTGTCGAAGAGGCCACGGGCGATGTTGATCATGGCACCCAGCCCGTCGCGTCCGGCCACAAATTCGCCCACGACGGCACCGGTGGTGGCGAGGGCCAGCCCGGTGCGGAGGCCGCCAAACAGCACCGGCACGCTCAGCGGGGCCTCGACATAGCGCAGCATCTGCCAGCGGCTCGCCCCGCTGATCAGCGCCATCTCGCGCAGCTCGCGGGGGATGCCACGCAGCGCCACCACGGTGGCGAGCAGGATGGGCAGGAAGGTGATCAGCGCCGCGATGAGCAGCTTGCCCGTCAGCCCCGGCCCAAACCAGAGGATGATCAGAGGTGCCACCGCCACCACCGGGATGGACTGGCTGGCCGCCAGCAGCGGCGTCAACGCCCGTTCGAGCCAGGGAATGTGCGCCAAGACATAGCCTACGACTAGCCCCAGCACCAGGGCGATGCCGAAGCCGCCCAACGCCTCGCCCAAGGTGGCCGAGGTGTGCCGCCAGAGCACGCCGCTCTGCGCTGCGGCCACAAAGCGCTCGGCGACCAAGATTGGGCCGGGTAAAATGAAGGGCCGGTAGCCGCCGACGCTCACCAGCAGTTGCCAGATGACGAGCAGGCCCGCAAGGCTGACCGGCAGCCCCGCCCAGCGCAGACCGCCCCGACGCTGCGGCGCTGACGGTGGGGGCGCGCCCACGTTGGCCTGGATTGACAAGGTTCGCTGCATGTCTGCCTCCACAACAAAAAACCCCGCGTGCAAAAGCACCTCGGGGCGGGCATGACCAGACAGCGCACAGCCGGATCGTCGGCAATGCGGCGCGACCTTTGGCACCTACCAGACCCGCAGAACTACCGTATCGGCAGCTCTGCGGCGTAATAACGCCGGGCGCGCTTCGATGTCTGGATCTTCTTTACATCCGGACTGTAACCGTCGGCCCCGGAGTTTCACCGGATCATGCGCGCCTTGCAACACGCTCGTGGGCTATACCACCGATCGGGAATTTCACCCTGCCCCGAAGATCGTTTGTTGGGCGCAGGATACCGCAGCCCTGGTGTGCTGTCAAGGCACCCGAAATGGGGCATTGGCGGTTGCACCGTCGCCTTTTACCCCTCACCCCCGGCCCCTCTCCCCGTGAGGGCGAGGGGAGATTCTGTATCAGGAAGCGTTCGGCTCCCCCTCTCCCGCTCAGGGAGAGGGGGCTGGGGGGTGAGGGCTGGCGCGGCAATCGGACGTTGCAACCGCCATGTGTGGCTGGCAAGCGACGTTGCATCAGCCCTGAGGTGTTACTATACTAATGGGGTCGTATGTGCGGCGATTGATCCGGGTCACACGCTGCTGATCTGATCGTAGCTCGTGCCCACCTTCCGCTACCCCTGTCATCAGCTTGGGCATGCGCGCTCGTAGGTCGTAGGAGGTCGCTTTGGCTCCGCAGATCGTCGCCATCCGTGGCCCCCTTGCGGGCCGAAGCTTTCCACTCACCGGCATTACGTTCAGCTTTGGA
>CAIWXH010000152.1 GCA_903916565.1 uncultured Oscillochloris sp.
ACCTAACCCCTGAAACCTAACCCCTGAAACCTGACCCCTGAAACCTCGTCTACCCACACAAAGCCAGCGCCATGACCTTTCCCCACACGCTTATTCGCTGGGATGCTGACGCACTGACGCAATGGGCGCACGAGACGCCGACGAGTGCAGATGGCCCCGCCGCCCGTGTTGTCCTCGGCGGCCCACTTGTCGCCGCGCACAATGTCGGCACAATCATCCCGACGTGGGCCGCCGTGACACCCCCTGGCTCCTGGGTCGAGGTGCAAGTGCGCGTCTGTCTCGGCGCGGCTGATGGGCAGGTGTTCCGCATCGCCGCGTGGGACAGCGCCGCCAGCGCGTCACGGCGCACGAGCTTCGCGGCGCAGCATGGCCCCGCCGGGCACCTGTCCACCGACACGCTGCTGCTGTCCCGCCCCGCCGAGACGCTTCAGGCCCGCGTGCTGCTTTGCGCCGAACCCGGTGCCGCACTGCCCACTATCGAAAGTTTAGCCCTCTGCCTAACAGCGCAGGCGGCGGAAGCACGACCTTCAGCCGTCAGTTGTCAGTTGTCAGCCGTCAGTTGTCAGCCATCAGCCGACAGCCGTCAGCCGACAGCCGTCAGTTCTCAGTTGTCAGCCGACAGCCGTCAGCCCTCAGCCCTCCGTCTGCCCCTGCTACTCTCGCAGTACCTCAGCTTCCCCAAATACGGGCACCTGTGGTGCAGCCCGACCAGCCTCGCGATGGTGCTGGCCTACTGGCACGAGCGCACGGGCGACGCGCACCTGGCACCTTTTCTCGCGCCCGAGAGCGTGTCGGCCACCGTGGCGCCAATGGTGTACGACCCCGGCTGGGGTGGCACGGGCAATTGGGCCTTCAACACGGCCTTTGCCGGCGCGCTTGGCCTGACGGCCTATGTGAGCCGGATGCACAGCCTTGCCCAACTCGCCCGTTGGACGAACGCGGGCGTGCCGGTGCCGCTTAGCATGCGCTGGGAGCCGGGCGAGCTTGACGGTGCCGCCGGGCGTAGCGCGGGCCACATCACGGTCGTAACTGGCTTTGTGGGCGACCGGGTGCTGATGGCCGAGCCAGCCGCACGCGATCTGGCGACCATCGTGCGCTCGTACCGGGCCGACCAACTCTACGCCTGTTGGCAGCGCGCCTCGGAAGGCGTGGTCTATCTTATTCATCCTCAGGGTTGGCCGACGCCCAAGCCGGGTGACGGTGACGCCTGGGACTAAAGCAAGGTACGCTGTCCTACCCATATTGCTAGGATCATACTAGACAATTCACGGATACGCCGAGGCACCTCTGCCGCGTATACTCAAGCCAGGAATGAAGGCTACGTGGAGGGAAACGCTATGAGTGAGCATGTTGACGCTGCCGAATTGCTCGGTGCAATCTCGAATCAGATGGCCGATG
Organism: uncultured Oscillochloris sp.; assembly: GCA_903916565.1. Classification (GTDB taxonomy): domain Bacteria; phylum Chloroflexota; class Chloroflexia; order Chloroflexales; family Chloroflexaceae; genus CAIWXH01. The sequence goes on from CAIWXH010000152.1 coordinate 1,399, forward strand.
CGGTGGCACGGGTCGGTGCGGCGCTGGTGCAGGTGCGCGGACGCCCACGCGGCCCCGCCACTGGCATTGTGCTGGCTGACGATACGGTGTTGACCGCTGAGCATGTGCTTGAGCGGGATGACGAACTGAGTGTTGAGACTCCCGACGGGCGCGTCTTACCCGCCCAACTGGCGGGCCGCGACCACGCCAGCGACTTGGCGCTGTTGCGCGTCCCCGGTCTCGCTGTGGCCCCGGCGGCGTTTGTTGCAACGCCGGGGCGCGTCGGCCAGATCGTGTTGGCCGTCGGACGCCCTGGCTCTAGCCCGATGGCCTCGTTCGGGATTGTGAGCGCCGTCGGTGGCCCGTTGCGCGGGCGTCGTGGCGCTGTGCTTGAGCAGTTCGTCCAGACTGACGCCATTCCCTACCCTGGCTTTTCGGGTGGGGCTTTGGTGGACGCCAGCGGGGCTGTGGTGGCGGTGCTGACGACTGGGTTGGCTGGTGGCGTCGCCCTTGGCGTGCCGGCGGCGCTGGCCCTCCGCATCGCCGAGACGTTGAGCAGCACCGGCTTTGTCAAGCGCGGCTTCCTCGGTATCAGCAGCCAGCCGGTCGAGTTGCCGGAAGGTCAGCGGGCGGGCCTCAGCCAGGAGCGTGGGCTGCTGGTGGTGCGGGTCGAGCCGGGCAGCCCGGCGGCGCAGGGTGGCCTGCTGCTGGGCGATGTGCTCGCCGCCTTCGACGGTACGCCCCTGATCGACACCGACGAGCTTCAGGCCATGCTCTCCGGCGAGCGCGTCGGCAAGGCCGTGCCCGTGCAGGTGCTGCGCGGCGGCGCGCTGGTCACGCTGACGCTCACCGTCGGGCAGCGGAGCTAGTACAGCTTCCTGGAAATCCCTTGCCGGTTGTTGTGGAGATGTGGAGGTGTGGAGGTGTGGATGTGTAGAGGTGTGGAGGTGCCATCGCGCTACACCTCCACACCTCTACAGCGTAACCAGAAACGGACTTCTGCAAGGCTGTACTAGTTCCGGCGCCCCGCGTCGGCAGAAAAAGGGTGAATACCATGACGACAGTAGAGCTTGAGCGCCCAGCGGTTGCCGCGCTGCTTGGTACGGCGGCGGCGGGTCTGGCGGCGCGGGCGCGGGCGAGCGTGGTGCAGGTGCAAGGCCGTGGCCGAGGGGGTGGCTCGGGCGTGGCGTGGCGCGACGGCCAGACGGTGATGACCAACTTCCACGTTGTGGCCGGGGTAGGCGAGCAGATCGAGATCCTGACGCACGCCGAGCAGCGCCACAAGGCGCGGGTGATCGCTGGCAACCCGCGCCTCGACTTGGCCCTTCTGGCGGTCGAGGGTGCCGCGTTGCCCACAGCGCCCTTGGGCGACTCGGCGCGGCTGCGCGTGGGCGAGTTGGTCTTCGCCGTTGGCAATCCGTGGGGCCAGCGGGGCGTGGTCACGGCGGGCATCGTGAGCGCCGTCGGCGCGATCCCGGCGGGGCAGGACGAGCAGCCCGCGAGCTACATTCGCTCGGACGTGCGCTTGGCACCGGGGAACTCGGGCGGCCCGTTGCTGAACGCCCAGGGCGAGGTGGTCGGGATCAACGCGATGATCTTCGGCGGCGATCTCTCGGTGGCGATCCCCAGTCACGTGGCGCTGGATTGGGTGACGCGCCTACCCGCCCGCCCGGTCTTCCTGGGCCTCGGCGTGCAGGCGGTGGTTCTGCCGACTGCGGTTGAGCGTGACGGCCAGCGCACGGGGCTACTCGTCGCGCAGCTCGCCAAAAGCGGCCCCGCCGCGACCGCTGGCCTGCTCATCGGCGACCTGCTCGTGTCCATCAACGGGCAGCCGCTCTCCACCACCGACGACCTGCTCAATGCCCTGGCTGGACACGCCCCCGGCGACACGCTTCAGCTCACGTTGGCCCGTAGCGGGCATTCGCTGGTGTTGGCGGTCACACTGGCGGAGCAAGCGTAGCCAAGGAGCGCGATGACCACAGTTTTCATCATTGCGCCGACGCCCGCGCTTCGCACGGGGCTGCGGGCCATGCTCACGAGCGAGGGGCTTGAGGTGGTGGGCGAGGCGGTCGGCGCGACCTTTGCACCGACCGCCGATGTGGTGCTGGTGGCGGGCAACGACCCCGCCGTGACGGGCCGCTTCCTCGTCAGTGACGCGGGCACCGCCTTGGTGATGCTCAGCGATGACCTGCGCTTGCCGCGCTTGCTGCGGAGGCTGCCTCTGCGCGGCTGGGCCGTGGCGCTGCCCGACGCTAGCCCCGAGGAGCTACGGGCCGCGATTGGGGCGGCGGCCCAAGGCTACGTCGCCGTGCCACGCCAGTTGGCTGATCAACTCGCCCCACTCGCCCCACGGGCAATGGGCGAACCGCTGGTCGAGCCGCTCACGGCGCGTGAGCGCGAGGTGCTGGCCCTGTTGAGCCAGGGGCTGTTCAATAAGCAGATCGCCCTGCGCCTAGAGATCAGCGAACATACGGTCAAGTTCCACATCGGCTCGATCTTCGCCAAGCTCGGCGCCGCCTCGCGCACTGAGGCGGTCAACATTGGTGCCCGCCAAGGGCTGATTACCCTGTAGCAGCGGGCGGGCACCGATGCCACGCCAAGCCGGAAGCATCTCACGCAAAGCCGCCAAGCCGCAAAGCCGCCAACATCCGTTGAAACCTAGCACCTGGCACCTGAAACCTAGCACCTGAAACCTTGCCCTTCATGCGTTCCGCTCGCGGTAAGCGAGCAGCCGCACCCCATTGAGCGTGACGAGCAGCGAGGTGCCCACATCGGCCAGAACCGCCATCCACATGGTGCCCCGACCGAGCAGCACCAGCACGAGGAAGACGAGCTTGATGCCCAGACTGAGCGCAATGTTGACCCTAACCGTGCCCATCGCGGCCCGGCTCAGGCCAAGCGCGAACGGCAGACGGCGCAAGTCTCCGCTCATCAGCGTGACATCAGCCAGTTCCATCGCCTGGGTCGCGCCGCCGTGCGCCGCGCCAATCGCAATGCCGACCGTGGCCGCCGCCAGGGCGGGCGCATCGTTGATGCCGTCGCCGACCATCGCCACCGGGCCGTACTGGCGGGCCAGGGCTTCGACTGCGGCGACCTTCTGCGCGGGCAGCAGTTCGGCGCGCACCTCGGTGACGCCAACCTCGGCGGCGATTCGCTCGGCGGTGACCTGCTGATCGCCAGTGAGCATCACCACGGCCTGTAGGCCCATCGCCCGCAGGCGAGCGACGGCGGCGCGGCTCGTCTCGCGCACCGTGTCTGCCACCGTGATTGTGCCCAGATACGCGCCGCCGACGCTCACCAGCAGCGGCGTGTAGCCAGCGACCGCATCCTCGACCGCAGCAGCGCAGTGCCACTGGTCGTGCGTGATCGCCGCATCAAAGTGGCGATGGCTGCCAATCAACACCTCGCGCCCAGCGACTAGCCCGGTGACGCCGCGCCCCATCAGGGCCGTAACCCCTTCGGCGCTGGGATAGCGCGTGTCAAGGCCACAGATGGCCGAGGCGCTGGTGATCGCGTAGGCGAGCGGATGCTCGCTGCGGCGCTCGACCGCATTTGCCAGCGCCAGCAACTCGTCGCACGAGGCGCAGTGCCCACCGATGCCACGGGCAGGCTCGGCGCAGGTGGCCGCCCGCAGCGCCACCACCGCCGGGCGTCCGGTGGTGAGCGTGCCAGTCTTGTCGAAGGCCACGGCGCGAACTTTGCTCAGCGCCTCAAGATACGCGCCGCCCTTG
>CAIWXH010000153.1 GCA_903916565.1 uncultured Oscillochloris sp.
CTCATCGCCCCCGTCGCCCCCGCCCTCGCCGACCTCGTCACCATCGAGACGGCCAGCGGCCAGACCTTGCGCTACCGCTGCCCCGAGCCGAACCTCGTCAACCCGCAACTGCTCGCCCGCCTCGCCGCCCGCGACCTGCCGGTCGTCGCGTTGGCCGAGGTGCCGCGTAGTCTTGAGGATGTCTATCTGCGGATTGTCGCAGAGACGCCAAGTATCCGTAAGCAGACACCGGGGCCGGGCCAAGCGCGCCTGACGGCCAATGAGGTGCTGCGCCAACTGATCGAGGCCGAGCTATGAACCGCGCCCACATTCTGGCAATCACCCGGCGCGAAGTGCGCGACACCCTCAGCGACTGGCGCGTCGTGGTGCCCATGCTCCTGCTCTCGCTCGTGATGCCGCAACTGCTCGTGGGCGCGGCGCGGCAGGTCATCAACTTCATCAACAACGCCGCCCTGACCGCGCACCTGATCCCGTTCGCCGCGCTGCTGGTGGGCTTCATCCCGGCCAGCTTCTCGCTGATCACCGCCCTGGAATCGTTCGTCGGCGAGCGCGAGCGCAACACCCTCGAGTCGCTCCTCGCTATGCCGCTCTCCGACAACGAGATCTATTTGGGCAAGCTGATCTCGTCCCTCTTCACGCCCCTGCTCTCCAGCCTCATCGCCATACTGATCTTCATCGGCCTGGTGATGGGCTTCTTCCCGCAGCTCTACTTCAGCACGATGGACTTGCCCCGCCTGACCCTGGTCGTGCTGCTTGTGGGCTGTATGGCCGTGGTGATGGTCAGCGGCGCGGTCGTCATCTCGGCCCACATCACCACCGTGCGGGCCGCCAATCTGATGTCGAGCTTCATCCTGCTGCCGATGGCGGGCGTGTTGCAGATCGCCGCGCTGCTGATCATCAACGACCGCTGGGCCGAGCTGTGGCTGGTCGCCGCTGCGCTGGGCGTGCTGAACGTGCTGCTGGTGCGGCTGGGTATGCACACCTTCAGTCGGGAAGAACTGCTGTCGCGTGAGCATCGCCAGGGCCAGTTGCGCCGCCGCAAGCACGAGACAGAGGCAAGCCGTGGCGCGATGCGGCTCAACTTCAGAACCCCGGCGGCGCTGATCGCGCAGCGCGAGTTGCGCGATGTGGTGAGCGACTGGCGCGTGCTCGTCCCGCTCTTTATTCTGACGGTTGGCGTCCCAGTTGCCCTGGTGTCGGGCACCAACTTCGCCCTAAACTTTGTCGAAGGCCCGCGCATCCTCGGCGTGCTGGTGCCCTTCGCCGCCCTGCTGGTGAGCTTCGTCCCGGCCAGCTTCGCCCTGATTACCGCCATCGAGTCGTTCGTCGGCGAGCGTGAGCGCAACAGCCTCGAGTCGCTGCTGGCGATGCCACTCTCAGACTGGCAGCTTTACACGGGCAAGCTGCTCGCCGCGCTGTTGGTGCCCCTGGCGGCCAGCCTCACGGCCATGCTGGTCTTCCTGGGCTTGATCCGCCTGGGCTTCCCTGATCTCTACGCCATCGGCATACAGCCCGACGTGCTGGCCCTGCTGATCCTCATGGTCGTCGCCATCTGCGTGCTGCTGGTCGCCGGGGCCGTGGTCATCTCGACCCATACCGGCAGCATTCGGGCGGCAACCCTGATGGCCTCGGTGGTGCTGGTGCCAACTGCCGTGAGCATCCAGCTCCAGGCGGTGTTCTTCATCGCCCAACGCTTCGATGTGATCTGGTACGTGCTGGCGAGCTACGTTGTGATCGCCGTGGCCCTGATCCGCAGCGGCCTCGCCAGCTTCAACCGTGAGGAGATCCTTTCGCGTGAGCATGATGATCTGAGCGCGGCGCGGATCTGGGCGACGTTTCTGACCTTCTTCCGTGAGTACCAGCCTGCGGGCACGGCCCCGTCGAGCTATGCGGGGCTGCCCTTCGCGCCGGGCCGCTTCTACCGGCGCGAGTTGCCAGCCCTGCTGCGCGAGCTGCGTCTGCCGATTATCTGCGCGGTCTTGGCCGTAGTCGGCGGCATCGCCTTCGGTGGCATACTCGGCCAAAATCAGGGTCTGATCGGCTTCGGCGCTGGCATCAACCGGGCCGCTGACAGCGCCATCGGTCGCCTTAATCACCCCGCCGAGCCATCGCTCCTCTTGGTCGCAAGCATCTTTGTCAATAACCTGCGAGTCTCCGTGCTCGCCAATCTCTTCTCGACCGTCAGCTTTGGCCTGCTCGCCTTTATGGTGCCAGCGGTGGCCTTCGGCCAGGTGAGCTTCATCGCCAGTCGGCTCGCTACCCGTGGCGGCAGTTGGTTTGAACTGGGCGCCCTCAGCCCGCTCCAGTTCGTGCTGGCCTATATCGTGCCCCACGGCATCGTCGAGTTGCCCACCTTCGTGCTGAGCGCGGCCCTTGGGCTGCGGATTGGCGCGGCGATTATGGCGCCACCACGCGGCTTCACCGCAGGCCAGAACCTGCTCTGGGCACTTGCCAACTTCGCCAAGATTTGGCTGCTGGTGCTCGTGCCGCTCATCGCGCTCTCGGCCCTGATCGAAGGTCTGATCACGCCACGGGTGGTGATGGCGCTGTACGGAGGGTAGTGCGCCAGTGCGCTATACTGTGCGCGCCGACCGCCAACCGCCGAGGGCTGCCCTTTGCGGGTACGCAACCAGGCGGCATACCCAGGGTATCCTTCTTATGAACATCACCACGCGCTCCGCGACCGAACTGCTCGCCGCCATGCAAGCGGGCCACCTCTCGGCCAGCGAGGTCGTCGAGGCCCATATCGCCCGTATCCAGGCCGTGAATCCGATGGTCAACGCTATCGTCGCCGAGCGTTTCGCCGAGGCTCGCCGCGAGGCAAACAACCCGCGCCCCGGCCCGCTCTCGGGCCTGCCGGTGACGATTAAAGACGCCTTCGATGTGGCCGGGATGCCCGCCACCTGTGGCCTCACCAGCCGCGCCGAGCGGGTCGCGACGGAAGATGCGACCGCCGTGGCGCGGCTGCGGGCGGCGGGCGCGATTGTCATCGCCACGACCATTACCCCCGATAACTGTTGGGCGCAAGAGAGTCAGACCCTGCTGAAGGGGCGCGTCAACAACCCGTGGGATCGCGAGCGCACCGTCGGCGGCTCGACCGGCGGCGAGGCGGCCATCATCGCCGCCGGTGGCTCGCCCCTGGGCCTCGGCTCGGACATCGCGGGCAGCATCAGGCTTCCGGCGGCGTTCTGCGGCATCGCCGGGCTGCGCCCCACCAGCGCCGCCATCCCCACGACCGGCTTCTGGCCGCCCGTGACTGGTCGCATGGGCGAGCTGAACGCGCTTGGGCCAATGGCCCGTCGTGTCGAGGATCTGGCCCTGGCCTGGGATGTGCTGCGCGGCGCGACACCGCGCCCACGCGACCCCGACATCCTCCAGAACCAGCCGGTGGCCCACTGGCTCGACGACGGGCTGCTGCCAAGCAGCCCCGCCGTGGCCGCAGGCGTGCGCGCCGCCGCCGCAGCGCTGGCGGCGGCAGGCATGCGGCCCGTACCGGGCGCACCGGCGGGGCGACGGCTCGCCGCCCTCGCCTGGGGCGTCTTCCAAGGCCCCGCCGACCGGCGTGCCGTCGCCGAAGCCTTTGGCGACGGTGAGGCGTGGGCACCCGGCCCCGAGCTGCTCCGCGCCCTGACGGGCCGTGCCCGTGTTAGCGCGCCGGTCTTCCCGTGCTGGTTCGCCAGCCACTACGGCCCCGCCCTGAACATCCTGATCCGCATCGACGGTGCCCGGCGGCGCAAAGAGCTACGCACCCAGATGCGCGAGCTGATCGGCACCACGGGCGTCGCCGTCTGCCCGATCTTCCCGACGACTGCCCCGCGCCACGGCTGGTCGTACATCAACCTAATCACCAGCAGCTACCAGACCTGGGTGAACGTGGCGGGGCTGCCGGGGCTGACAGTGCCCGTCGGCTTCAGCGGGCGCGGCATGCCCGTGGGCGTCCAGCTTGTCGGCGCGCCCGGCGCCGAGGCGACGCTGCTTGCCGCTGGTATGGCGGTGCAGCACGCCCTGATGCCCACATGGCGCGGCCCGAACCTCTAGCCTATGCACACCTTCACCCACGCCGGTCATACGCTCACCTGGGAGGAACATAGCCCCGGTGAGCACACGCTGATCTTTATCCACGGCTACTCGGCCAACCGCACCATCTGGCTACGCGAGGTGCGGCGGTTGGCCTGTTTGGGGCGCTGCGTCACGCTCGATCTGCCAGGGCACTACCCGGCCCAGCCCCCGCATGGCTACGCGAAGCTCACGCAGGAGGAGCTGCTTGACCTGGAGACGCGGGCGGTCAAGGCGATTATCGGCGCGGGCACCTGCACGCTGATCGGCCACTCGACGGGCGGGCTGGTGGCCTTGGGCGTGGCGGCGCGACTACCGGCGCAGGTGCGGCGCGTCGTCAGCATCGCCGGGGTGGTCTGGGGGCCGCTGACGGGCTTCCTTGGCGCGTACCAGCGCACGATGGGGCAGCCCGGCGGCTACACCCGCTACTGGCTCAACTATCTGCTCAGCAAATGCTCGTGGCACCTCGTGCGCTGGGGCATCGGCCTGACCTATGTGGGCGACCGGGCGGCCTACTGGCGCAACCGTACCATCGCCACCAGCATCTCCCGCTGGCACCCGACGTATCGCCAATCAACGATCCGCAACTTCTACGTGCTGCTTGAGCTGCTGCGCCACATTGATGTGCGCGACGAGGTGCAGCGCGTGGCCTGCCCCGTCCTCGCCATCGTCGGCGGTGCCGACCCTGTGGTACCGCCCGCAAGCTCACGCTGGCTGGCGGCCAACCTGCCCGACGCGACCCTGCTTGAAGTGCCGGGCGCGGGCCATGTCGTCCACTGGGAGGCGCAGGCGATGGTCGAGCAAGCGCTGCTTGACTGGCTGGTGGCGCACCCGGTCACACCGTAGGCTCAAGCACGATCACGGGGATGCGACGGCCCTCGGCCTCGCGGGCGGTGTAGTCGCCCCCGCGCCCGCCAAACTCGACGCGGCAGCCGGGGTTGGCGCGCAGGTTAAGATACCAGGCCGGAACGACTCGCGCAGCTTATTGCTGAAACCCTGCATTGATGCGTCTCCGCGTCTCCGCGTCCCCACCTCCCCACCTCCCCACCTCCCCCCCTCCCCACCTCCCCACCTCCCCACCTCCCCACC
>CAIWXH010000154.1 GCA_903916565.1 uncultured Oscillochloris sp.
CTCGGCTCTCGGCTCTCGGCTCTCGGCTCTCGGCTCTCGGCTCTCGGCTCTCGGCTCTCGGCTCTCGGCTCTCGGCTCTCGGCTCTCGGCTCTCGGCTCTCGGCTCTCGGCTCTCGGCTATCGGCTATCAGCTATCGGCTATCGGCTATCGGCTATCGGCTATCGGCTATCGGCTATCGGCTATCGGCTATCGGCTATCGGCTATCGGCTATATCAGCACCACCATATCGTCGCGGTGCACCACCTCGGGGCCATAGTCGTAGCCGAGCGTTTCGGCAATCTGCGCCGAGCGGAGGCCGCTAATGGCGCGTACGTCGGCGGCGCGGTACTGGGTGAGGCCACGGGCGACCTCACGGCCATCGGGCGCATAAATGCGGATGGTCTGCCCACGGTCGAAGTCGCCCTCGACGGCAGCCACCCCAGCGGGCAGCAAGCTTTTGCCCTGGCTGACCAGCGCCGCGACCGCGCCCGCATCCACCACGAGGCGGCTCTGGCGGGCCGTCTCGGCCAAAATCCAGCGCTTGCGCGAGTCGAGGTGGCTGCCGGTGGCGCTGAAGCGCGTGCCCAGCCGCTCGCCCGCTGCCACGCGCAGAATGCTGTCCGGCTCGGCGCCCGAGGCGACCACAACGGCGGTGCCAGCGCGGGTCGCCAGGTCGGCGGCCTGAATCTTCGTTCGCATACCGCCCGTGCCACGGGCGGTACCAGCACCACCGGCCATCGCCCAGATGCGCTCGTCAATCACCGGCACCTCGGCGATCAGCGTGGCGGCGGGGTCGCTGCGCGGGTCGGCGCTGTAGAGGCCAGCGATGTCGGTGAGAATGAGCAGCAAGTCGGCGTCAATCAGCCCAGCGACCATCGCCGAGAGATTGTCGTTATCGCCGACGCGAATCTCGGCGGTGACGACCGCGTCATTCTCGTTGACAATCGGCACGATGCCGCGCTCAAGGCAGAGCAACAGCGTGTTGCGGGCGTTGAGGTAGCGCTGGCGGTCGCGCAGGTCGTCGCGGGTAAGCAGCGCCTGGGCCACTTGGAGGCCGTAGATCTCAAAAAACTGCTCGTACAGGTGCATCAGGCGGCTCTGGCCGACGGCGGCGAGCATCTGCTTCAGCGGCACGCTGCCCCTGGCGCGCTGGCCGGGTGCCGCGCCCATGCGCTCGCGCCCAGCGGCGACTGCGCCCGACGAGACGAGCAGCACCTGGGTGCCATGTTCGCGCAGGGCGGCGACTTGGCGGGCGAGGCCAACCATATACGGGCGATTGAGCCGGTCGGTGCCAGCGGTTAGCACGCTGGTGCCAAGCTTAATCACAAGACGGGTGGGGAATGGGTCGCTCATGGCAGGCCATTATAGGGGCAAAGGCGCTCGCTGCTGACACGCCCGACGGTTGTGATGCCCCTTGGCGGGGAGGTTTGGCGGGGCGAAGCCCCTCCGAGGAAAAAAGAAAATTCTTTCTTCTGGGGGCAAAGCCCCCAAACCCCCGCCAGGGATGCTACATCCGCCCAAGCAACTCGTGCAGATCGTTCAGGAAGACCTGCGGGCTGCGGTCACGCATCGCGACGATGGCGTGGTCTACGCCGGGGTAGATCCGCAGATGCGCCGCCGGTTGGCGCTCGCTAAGCAGGTAGGCGTTACGGACGGGTACGGTGCCGTCGTGGTCGCCGTGGACGAGCAGCAGCGGCACGCTGATGCGCTCCACCACGTCGAGCGGGCGTGGCAGTTGCACCTCGCCCAGCCGGAAGCCCAGCAGGGGTGCCAGGGGCCGCATCCAACTGCCTGCGGCGACGTAGCGCACCAGATGGGGCCGGGGGCCAGCGGTGTAGGCGTAGTCGGCGGGCGCGCTCACCGTGGCGATGGCGTCGGGCATCGGGAAGTCCGGGGCGGCGGCGGCGGCGCCCAGCGTCGCCAGCGTGATCAGCCCGCCCATACTCTCGCCCACCATCGCAATGCGCTTGTAGCCACGCGCACGGGCCGCCACCAGTACGGCGGTGAGGTCGAGCGCCTCGGTGCCGCCCAGGCTGGCGAGGCCGCTGCTGCCACCGTAGCCCCGCCAGTCGAAGGTCAGCACATCATATTGCCCCGCCAGCGCCTCGGCCAGCCAGACAATCGAACTGGCCTGCTGGGTCGCCCCAAAGCCGTGCCCGATAATCACCAGACGCTCACGCCCGCCGCCCAGCAGGGTCGCGGCGATGCTCACCTCGTCAGCCGTCATAACCGTCAGCCGCTCGACGGGGCTGCTGTAGGGCGCTCGCTGCAAGTGCGCCACCGGGATGAAGTGGGCCGCGACACGGCGCACTGCGTAGGGGTATTTCCGCTGATGTTGCGGCATAACGTCCTTAGGCAAGGTTTCAGGGGCTAGGTGTCAGGTGTCAGGTCGAACGCATCAGCAAGCGGCGTAAGACAAGGTTCAGAATCAGCCAGTTCAGCGTGACCCTTCGGAACATACCGCCAGCGTGACACCTTGCGGCTTTGCGGCTTTGCGGCTTTGCGTGAGATCGCTCCGGCTTTGCGTGGAATCGTCACAAACGGTCAAGTTGGCTTGAACCTTGTCTAATCAGCTTGCATAATCGGCGCGATCTGCGTACTCTTCGGATACCGATACAAAAGCGTAGACGAGGTTCACCGATGCGTTACGGTTTCGGCATACGGCTTGCTGCTACACTCGCCCTGAAACCTGAAACCCGGCACCTGAAACCTTGCCTTAACGGAGCGACCCTAGTGACACCTTTTACGCCCACAACCGACGTGCGCCCGACCCTGCTGGCGGTTCTGGCTCACCCCGACGACGAGAGCTTCGGCACCGGCGGCACTTTGGCCCGCTATAGCTGGATGGGCGCGCATGTTCACCTGATCTGCGCCACCGGCGGCGAAGAAGGCTCGTTTGACCCAAAGTACCTCAAAGGCTACGCCTCGATCACCGAGCGGCGCCACGCCGAGCTTGCCTGCGCCGCCGCTGCGCTTGGCCTAACCAGCGTCACGTTGCTGGGCTACCGTGACTCGGGGATGGCCGGGACGCCCGCAAACCAGCACCCCGAAGCCCTCGCCGCCCAGGCGCTTGAGTCCGTCGCCGCCCGCATCACCGCGCACATTCGCCGCCTCAAGCCCCAGGTGGTCGTCACCTTTGACCCCATTGGCGGCTACCGTCACCCCGACCATATCGCCATTCAGCGGGCCACCGTCGCCGCCTTTCACGCGGCGGGCGACCCCGCCGCATTCCCCGGTGCCGAGCCGCCCTGGCAGCCGCAGAAGCTCTACTTCCAGACGTTTTCGCGCACCCTGCTGCGCGTCGTGGTGCGGCTGATGCCGCTCTTCGGGCGCGACCCCCGGCGCTTCGGGCGCAACCACGACATTGACTTCGCTTCGCTCGCCGAGGTGGAATTCCCCATTCACGCCCGCATTGACTACTTGCCCGTCGTCGCCGCCCGCCTTGCCGCCGCCCGCTGCCACGCCAGCCAGGGCGGCGAACAGTTCGCACGCGGCCCGCTGGCCTGGTACAGCCACGTCTTCGGCGGTAACGAGAGCTATATGCGCGCCTTCCCCGAGGCAGCGTATGGGTTGCGTGAGCGCGATCTGTTCGAGGGGGTGAACTGGTAGCGGCAGTAGCGAACGCGGCGGCATTATAGCAGGGTCATGCGGGGCGTGAAACTGGGGGTTGAAGCACCCCCAGACCAGTCAGGTGCGGCACCTGACTGGTCTTTCCATCGCGAGTTGCGGTCGAGCTACTCCCTCAGCACATCCACCGTCAGCAGCCGCTGGATCAGCTCATTCAAATCCTTCAGGCTCACCGGCTTGGTCATATACTCGCTGGCCCCAGCGCTGAGACAGCGCTCGCGGTCGCCCGGCATCGCCAGCGCGGTCAGGGCAATAATCGGCGTCGTCGCAAAGGCAGCCATGGCCCGTAAGTGCGCGATGGCCTCCAGACCATCCATCTCTGGCATCTGGATGTCCATCAAGATCACATCCGGCGGCGACTCGCTGGCCCGCTCTAGCGCTTCGCGCCCGTTGAGCGCGACGACCACCTGGTAGCCCTTGGCGTGCAGGTAGCCCTCAAGGGCCATAATGTTGACTTTGTTATCCTCGGCCAGCAAAATGCGCTTGCCCACCAACGTGTCGTACGGCGGCGCCGCACGCACCAGATCAGCTTCTGCTGCCGCAAGCAGGTCGGTAGCGGAAGGCGGCGCTTCGAGCGCTTGCGCTGGGTGATAGGGCAGCGTGACGGTGAAGCAACTCCCCTGCCCAGGCGTACTCATCACCGTCACACTCCCGCCGTGCAACTCAACCATCCGGCGCACCAGGGCCAGCCCGAGGCCAGTGCCTTCGTGGTGCCGGTTCAGACTCGAGTCTAGCTGCCTGAATGGCTGGAAGATCCGCGTCAGATCCTCGGTGGCAATCCCAATGCCGGTATCCTCAACCGCAAAGCTGATCGTACCGGCCTCGGCGGCGGTGGTCACGTTTAAGCGCACTTGGCCCTTGGGCGGTGTAAACTTGACCGCGTTGCTCAGCAGGTTCACCAGAATCTGCTTGAGGCGCTTCGAGTCGGCCTCCATTTCAGCCATCTGGTCATTCAGTTCAAAGGCGAGCTTGAGCGCTTTCTTAGACGCGATTTCCTTGACGAAGATCAGGCTGGATTGGCAGACTTCGGCCACCGACAGGATGTCGATCTGGAGTTCCAGCCGTCCGGCTTCCACTTTCGAGAGGTCGAGGATGTCGTTGATGAGCGTGAGCAAGTGCCGACCGCTGGACGCGATGTGGTCGAGCGAGACCTGCTGGCGCTCAGTCAGCGGGCCATAGACTTCTTCCAAAAGCGCCTCGCTGAGGCCAAGGATCGCGTTGAGCGGCGTCCGCAGCTCGTGGCTCATATTCGCCAGAAATTCATCTTTGGTACGGTTCGCGCGGGCAAGCTCGGCGTTGGCCTGGCGCAGTGTCTCTTCAACCAGCTTCTGGCTAGTGATGTCGCGCATGGTCGAGAGATAGTGGCGCTGGCCGCGAATGCTCAGCCCAAACACCCGCATCCCCACGTCGCGCACCTCGCCATGGGCGTCAGTCAGCCTGAACTCTGCGGCGGCGGGCCGACTGGAGACGTGCAGCGGCGTGAGTATGTTTGCGCTCAAGTGCATAAATTGCTCGTGGGAAACCAAGCCCAGCGCATCCAGGGTCTGTCCCGTAAGCTGTGCGGCGCTATAGCCACTGAGCCGCTCGAAGGCCCGGTTGAGCTGCACGACGTGGTCGGTAGCGTCAAACAAGACCACCGCATCCGGCGACTCTTCGACAAGCAGGCGGTTCTGCTCTTCGCTCTCGCGCAGCGCCTCCTCAGCGCGACTCCGGGCGCCGAGCGTCTCGATGAAGGTGTTAAACCAGCGACTCAGCTCGGCGATTTCATCAGAACCGCGCACCGGCAGCGGCGTTTCCCACCCTGGCCTGCTGGCCTGAATAAGCTGAAGGTGGCCGGTAAGATTGCGGAGCGGGTTGACGATGAGCTGCGAGGCGAAGCCGGCGGTGAGTCCGACGATGAGACAGGCCACCGCAAGCGCCACGAGCAAGGTCAGCCCAATCGTCGCGGAGCGGGAATCGAGCGATGCGATGGGCATCACGTTAAGCACCGTCCAGCCGTTCAGGCTGGAAGTGGTGTAGGTCAGCAGCATCGGCTGGCCGTCGATCACCATCGTTGAGGTGCCACGCGGCCCCTGGAGCGACTCGCGGATGGTGTGATTCATCGTCGTGCCCAACAGGCCCGTGTTGGGGTGATACATGATCTGACCCTGCGCGTCAATGATCATGAGCGACGCCGCCGCCCCGAGGCTGACCCGATCAAAATGGGTGTGCAGCTCTTCAACGCTAGAGTTGACCAGCAGCAGGCCGACCGGCACGGAGGTCGCCGAGCCACGGTTGGTATTCATCACTATGCGGGCGGCGGTGATCACGTGCTGCTGGCTTGAGTTGGCATTGATGTTATCCTCAATCCCAGACCAGACGACGCTGGCGCTGTTGGTCCGCGCCTGAAGCATGATCGCATCAATGACCTCAGTGCGTAGCCGCGAAACATCAAGCGTGTCCCCGACATGGTAGTGGGCGCCACGCAGGGTAAAAATGTCA
>CAIWXH010000155.1 GCA_903916565.1 uncultured Oscillochloris sp.
CTCGACCCGCTGCTCACCCGCTCGCTCCCGCCTACGCTCACCGCCGCCACCGGCATTGATGCCCTCTCGCACGCGATTGAGACCTTCGTTTCTACCGAAAACAACCCCTTCAGCAACGGTCTCGCCCTGACAGCAATCGACTTGATCGCCAACAACCTGCGTGACGCGGTGCAGAGCGGGAACGACATCGACGCCCGTGGCCACATGCTGATCGCCGCGTGCATGGCGGGCATGGCCTGCGCAAACAGCTACTTTGGTGTGATCCACGCCCTCGCCCACGCCATCGGCGGCAAGTTCCACGTCCATCACGGCACGGCCATCTCGATCTTCATGCCGGTCGGGATGCGCTTCAACAGCGCGGTGGTGCCTGATCGCTATGTGCGGATCGCTCGTGCGATGGGGGTGAACGCCGGCGGGCGCAGCGACAAAGAGGTGATCGCCGATGGCATTGGCGCGGTGGCCACACTGGCGCTCGACTGCGGGCTACCCGCCCGGCTGCGCGATGTGGGCGTGCCTGAGGACGCCCTGCCCGAGCTGGCCGAGATCGCCCTGCTCGATGGCGCAATCTACCACAACCCGCGTGTCGCCACTGCGGCGGAACTGTTGGAGATGCTCAAAGAGACGTGGTGATCTTTTTGCTCAGCCCTCACCCCCCAGCCCCCTCTCCCTGAGCGGGAGAGGGGCTGGGGGTGAGGGGGCAAGGTCGCCGCGCAACCCTAGATGATCGTCCCCGGCGCGACAGATGCGCCGGGGGCGATGATTGCGCCCCGGCCAAGCACGGCCCCGCGTGTGCAGAGCAACTCACGGCTGAGCAGCCCGGCGCTGTTGGCGGTGGGCCGCAGTTCGTCGAAGACCCGCGCCCGCAGGCTGGCCCCTGCCCCGATGGTCGCTCCGTCATCCAGCCAACTGCTCTCGACCACGCAGCCCGCCCCGACCCGTGCGCCCGCCCCGATCACCGCGTGGCGTACCACGGCCCCGTCGCCTACCTCCGCACCCGCCTCCAGGACTGATCCCTCGACCACGCAGCCCGCCCCGACCCGTGCGCCCGCGCCGATCACCGCCGGGCCGATGATCCGGCTACCCGCGCCGATCCGCGCCGTAGGGCTGATCTCCTCGCTCTGGCTACCCCGGCGGGCCAGCAGGAACTGGGCCGCGCCGAGGGCCTCCCAGGGCGTGCCTACCGGCATCCAGAACCCTGTACAGACGTGGTAGCCCACCGGGCCAGCGGCGGCCAGCAGGCCCACCAGGTCGGTCAGTTCGTACTCGCCTCGCGGCGAAGGGGTGATCTGGGCCAAAGCGGGGAACGCCGCCGCGTCAAGGTGGTAGATCCCTGGATTGGCCAGCGCGCCGGGCGGCGGGTTGGTCGGCTTCTCGATCACGCCGCGTACCCACTCGCTCTCGCCGATGTCAAGCACCCCGAAGCTACGGGCGTCCTCAACGTGCATACCCGCCAGACTATGGCGCTCAACGCAGACCCCCAGGATGTCGGCCTGGGCCACCAGATTATCGCCGTAGAGCAGGAAGAATGGCTCGTCGATCTGGCCCACGGCGAGCAGCGCCCCGGCGGTGCCGTTCACCTGTTCCTGAATCACGTAGCGCAGGGCGATGCCCCGGTACGTCTCTCCGAAGGCGTCCTTAATATCCTGGGCGCGGTAGCCGACCACCAGGGTGGCCCGCTCGATCACGCCGACCATCTCGTCGAGAATATGTGCGAGCAGGGGCCGACCAAGCAGCGGGATAAGTGGTTTGGGTCGATGTGACGTCAGCGGGCGGGTGCGCTTCGACTCACCGGCGGCCAGAATGACGGCGTGGCGCGTGGCACAGATTGCCGACGCAGGGCTGCGCGACATGCGGGGCTCCTCAGATAGAAAAAAGCTGTTAGCGCGAATAAGTCCTGGGTCACGTTGGTTGGCGCTGGGAGCGCGGGCGTCCCGCCCGCGCTCCCAGGTTGACCCAGGACTTATTCGCGCTAAGGCATGTTTCAAAATGGGTACATTCAGCTTGACAGTTCAGCGATGAGGCGATGAGGTGATGAGGCGATACGGAGCGCCTCACCGCGTCATCGTTTCGTCGCTGAATTGTCAATCTGGATTGAAACATGCCTAAGACATGGTTCAGAACAGCTTTACCGTGTGGCGGAGACGCGATGAGGCGAGGATGCGATAGCATCGCCTCGTCGCATCCTCGCCTCATCGCCACACTGTAAAGCTGAAACCGGAC
>CAIWXH010000156.1 GCA_903916565.1 uncultured Oscillochloris sp.
AGATAGTACGTGCTATCCGCCGCTGCGGGGGCTTTGCCGCTGACGACGATCTTGCGTAGGTAGGCCGTAGTACCCGGATCAACCTGCATCTCGAACGAGCCACTGGTGGCATTCAGCGCAAACTGGTAGAGGCCCGCCGTGGGCACCGAGAGCACCACGCTGCTGCTGCTCGTGGTCGCGGGAACCACCGTATTGCCAATGTGGGTGCCAGCGAGAAGCGGGTTCGGGGTGGGGGCAACGAGCGTGCCACCAACGGTCGGGGCCAGCACGGTACCACGCGTGTACACCCGTAGTTCAACGGTGACCCCAGCGGGCAGTGCGGAGGCTGTCGTCAGCTTCAGCCAACCAGTTGCGGTCAGTTGCGTTGTCGCCCAGATCGTCTCGCCGTTGAGGGCCGTCCAGTTCTGACCCGCTACGGCGGTGTCCTGACTGTCAAACAGTTCCAGTTTGACGCTATCATCAGCGTTACCGCCGCTGACGTTGAGCTTGATATTCACTGCGGCGGTTTGGGTCAGGTAAAACGAACGGGTCGTCCCTGCGATGACGGTACCGACATAGCCGAGGATTTCGCTTCCCGGCCCCGCAGCGTACGCCGGAGCCTGCGTGTAGAGGAAGGAGAGTGCCAGCGCGAGCGTGAGGAGCGCTGTGGTCAGACGTGCGAGGGAACGATGTAATGACGACATAGGTCGACCTCCGATTATAGTCGCGCTCAAGTGCGTCCACGACCAGTCGTGTGCAGTGCTTGAGCATTCGAACCCGTAACGAGCTTAGCGGTCACTCCAGTGCGGGTGACGCTTTTCGAGGAAGGCGCTGATGCCCTCCTGTGCATCGGCGAACGTCGCGTTGAACGACATCACCTCTTTCGCATACGCATAGGCCTGATGCTGGGACATCCCAAGCTGGCGATAGAACGCCTGCTTCCCCAGACCGACCACCGCCGCGCTGGAGGCGACGATCTGGACGGCTAGGGCGCGCGTCGCGTCCGCAAGCTCGGCGGCGGGCACTACGCGGCTGATGAGGCCGAACTCGCAGGCCGCTGCCGCCGAAATGGGGTCGCCGGTAAGCAGCATCTCCAGCGCCTTTTTCGCGGGGACAGCCCGGCTCAGCGCCACCATTGGCGTCGCGCAGAAGAGGCCGATCTTCACGCCGGGCGTGGCGAAGCGAGCCTCCTCGGCGGCCACCGCGAGGTCGCAGGTGGCGACAAGTTGGCAGCCCGCTGCGGTAGCCATGCCGTGAACTTGGGCGATCACCGGCTGGGGGATCGCTTGGATCGTCTCCATCAGCACGGTACACGTGTCAAAGAGGTGGCGGTAAAACTCGGGGCTGCGCCCGGTCATCTCGCTGAGGTCGTGACCAGCACAGAAGGCAGGGCCAGCGCCGCAGAGGATCACCGCCCCGACATCGCCCCGGCGACCCACCGTGCGGAAGGCGTCAATCAGCTCTTCCATATGCTCGAGCGAGAGGGCGTTGCGGCGGGCGGGGCGATTCATGGTGAGGTAGGCCAGACGGTCTTCGATAGCAAGCAGCAGGTGTTGGTAGGTCGGGGGGGGGGCGGTCGTCATCGCCGGTACTCCTGTGTGGTGCGCCCCTAGAGAGTATGCTTAACGGCCATAAACATTTGTTGCGAATGATACGATCTCTTGCGATTATGTGCAAGCGGAATGGTTCACAACCCAAGGCAGAAATCTATGCACATTCTCTGGCTTGACCCCTTTCATGGCGGGTCGCACGCTGCGGTGGCGACCGGCTACGCGGCGCGTTCCGCCCATCAGGTGACGTTGCTGACGCTGCCCATCGCGGGCGGCTGGCGCTGGCGGATGCGCGGCGGCGCCGTGACTCTGGCGCGGCTGGCTCGCGCATGGGGCGGGCGTCCCGATGTGATCGTCGCCAGCGATATGCTCGACCTGGCCGTCTTTCGGGCGCTCACCGCCGAGTGGCTGGCTGGCGTGCCGACGGCGCTCTATCTGCACGAGAATCAGCTCACCTACCCGCTGCCGCCCGGTCGCCAGCGCGACCTAAGCTTCGCCTGGGTCAACTATACCGCCGCCCTCGCCGCCGACGCCGTTCTCTTCAACTCGGCCTTTCATCAGCGTGATTTCCTCGCCGCCCTGCCCGCTCTGCTCGGGCGCTACCACGATTATCAGGAACTGGCGAGCGTGGCCCAGATCGCTGCGAAGAGTCGCGTGCTTGCCCCTGGGGTTGATCTTTCTTCGCTCGATGGCGCTGCGCCGGTGTGCGCTGCGCGACAGCCGCCGATCATCCTGTGGAACTCGCGCTGGGAGTACGATAAGCAGCCGGAGGTGTTCTTCGCCGCCTTGGAGCATCTGGAGGCGTGCGGGTTCGATTTTCGGCTGAGCGTGGCGGGCGAGCATATCGACCCACGGGCGGCGGCGTTTGTCGCGGCCCGCTCGCGCTGGGCACAGCGGATTGTGCATTGGGGGTACGTGCCCTCGCGGGCCGCGTACGGGGCGCTGCTCCGTCAGGCCGACATCGTGGTGAGCGCCGCCGCGCAAGAGTTTTTTGGCATCGGGGTGGTCGAGGCGCTCTACTGCGGCTGCACGCCGTTGTTGCCACATCGTCTCAACTATCCCGACTTGCTGCCGCCCGCGCATCACGCGGCCTGCCTCTACGATCATGATGCGGCCTTGGCCGACGCGCTGGTCGCCGCCCTGCGGCGCGTCGGCAGCGTGCCCCGCGCCACTTGGCGGGCCATCGCCACCCCATATAACTGGGCGACCATGGCGCCACGCTATGATGCGCTCTTCGCCAGCCTGGGCGCGCAGGGCGGTTGCCGCGCCAGCCCTCACCCCCCTACCCCCTCTCCCTAAGCGGGAGAGGGGGAGCCGGAAGCATCCTGCTGCGGAATCTCCCCTCTCCCCGTGAGGGAGAGGGGCCGGGGGTGAGGGGGAAAAGGCGACGTTGCAACCACCAGCCTTGGCTGACAATCCCCGAGCGTCTGGTACAATGCAATTCCCACCCGTCACCCCAGATCCGCACCAGGAGCGTCCCCGTGAGCAGTCGCAACCTCAGCATCAGATCCGAGGGGGTTACGCTCGACTTTGGCAACGGCGCGGGCATCTTCGACCAGAGCTATCACGTCCCCGAGGGCAGCATTCTCGGTATGATCGGGCCGTCGGGCTGCGGCAAAACCACCACCTGCCGCGTGGCGCTGGGCCTGCTCGCCCCGCAGCAGGGCCGCATCGAGACGCTTGGGCGCGTGCCGACGGTCTTCACCGCAGCGGATCGCGAGCGCATCGGCTACATTCCGCAACAGTTCGTGCTGTACCCACGCCTGAGCGTGGCCGAGAACGCGGCCTTTGTCGCCTCGCTCTACGGGATGCCGCGCAAGCAGGTGCGGCGCCGGATGGACGACCTGCTGAAGTTCGTCGATCTGACTGAGGCGAAACAGCGCCTGGGCCTGAAGCTCTCCGGCGGGATGCAGCGCCGTCTGATGCTGGTGTGCGCCCTGATGCACGACCCGGCGCTGCTCTTTGCCGATGAGCCGACCGCTGGCATTGACCCGGTGCTGCGGGCGCGTTTTTGGGAATATTTCCGCCAACTGCGCGACCAGGGCCGCACGATGGTGGTGACCACCCAGGTGGTCAGCGAGGCGATCTACTGCGACTTGGTGGCCGTGATGCGGAAGGGGCGCATTTTGGCCGTCGATACGCCCACGGGCCTGCGGAAAATGGCCCTCGGCGGCGAGATTATTGATGTGACGCTGGCGAACCCCGACGACATGCGCCGCGCCATCGAGAGCCTCAAGCGCTGGAAAGAGGTGGTGACGGACGCCCGCCGTTCGCCCGCGAGTGAGCGCGACCTGCACGTGGTTGTGGACGACGCCCGCGAGTGGCTGCCCGAGGTGCTGAACCGTTTGGAGAACCAGCGCCCGCGTATTGTCGTGGCGAGCGCTGCGCCCATTGAGGTGAGCTACGACGAGATTTTCATTAAGATTATGCAGATGGACGAACAGAAGCAGGCCGCCCATGCCTGACACTCCGTTGCCCGCCGACGCCTCCGTAGCGCTCTCTAGCGGGAAGATCACGGTGCCCGAGTGGCGGCGCTGGCTCATCCGGGTGCGCGCCTATTTCATGAAAGAGGTGAACGAGATTCGCCGCCAGCCCGTGCTGATCTTGAGCCTGATCATCGGGCCGCTGCTCGTGCTGATTCTCTTCGGCGCCACCTACGCCACCAGCAACCCCCGCGTCCGTACGGCCATCGTGCTGCCCCCCGGCGGCATCAGCGGCATCAGCGAGGAGCAACTGCGGGCGCTGATCGGCATGAACTTCGACGTGCGCGCCATCACGACTGACCGCGCTGCCGTCGAGGCGCAACTGGCCGCTGGCGAGCTCGACTTGGTGCAGGTGCTACCCGAGGATGCGGCGGCGGCGCTAACCAGCGGCGCCAGCGCCAGCCCGCAAATCGCGTTCCGCTCAAACGCGATTAACCCGTTCGTCGAGGGCTGGATTCAGTATTTGGCCTACGCCGAGGTCAACGAGATCAACAAGGCCATCCTGCGCGCCACGACGGCCCAGGCGCAGCAGAATGCGGGCGACATTCGCGTCCGTATGGCGCATGCCGAGGTCAGCGTGACCGAGCTGGAGCAGGAACTGAGCGCGGCGCGCAAGCAGGCTACCCGCGAGAATATCCGCCAGACGCTCACGGCGCTTGATACGCTTGAGGCGCTGCTACCCGCGCAGGAGCTGTTGGCGACTCAGGGCGAGGATCTGCGCCAGTTGCGCCCGACAATCACGCGCCTACGCGGCAACTTGAAGCTGCTTGACGAGGCGATTACGAACGACACGCTTGGCAAGCGCCTCGCTGAAATCGCGGCGGCGAAGGACGACCTCAAGCTGCTCAACGGCTCGCTCGAAATCTTCGTCAACACGCCGCCCGACAAGCTAATCTCGCCCGTGAGCCTAACCTACGACAACCTGCGGGGCGGCGCCTACCCGGCGGTGGTCTATTACGCGCCTGGTGTGCTGGCTCTGCTGATTCAGCACACCGCGATCACGCTTGGCGCCTTGGCGCTTGTGCGCGAACGCCTGATGGGCGCCTTCGAGATCTTTCGGGTCGCCCCCGTCAGTCTGACCCAACTGCTCATCGGCAAGTACCTCGCCTACACGCTCTTTATCGCGCTGACGACGGGGGCGCTGATTGGGGCCATCACGCTGCTTGGCGTGCCGATGCTCGGCGACTGGCTGCAGTTCGTCGGCCTGATCCTGCTGCTGATCGTCGCCTCG
>CAIWXH010000157.1 GCA_903916565.1 uncultured Oscillochloris sp.
CGGCGAGCGTGGCGACATGCGCTTGGCGTTGTTTGCCAGCCGAATCACGCGCCTTGGCGAGCAAGGTCTGTTGGGTTTTTTCGCTGGCTGCGCGATCAGCGAGTCGTTCGGCAGATCAAGGACATCCTGCTGGCGAATGATTGCAACGGTGTCAGGCAGATCGAACGGTTCGCCTAGGCTGGCCTGCGTACGCTGTTCGACCTCGGTCTTAACCGCGTCGAGAGCATTCTGGAGCCTCGCCCAGGTATCGGGTGCAACCCAGTCCGTGTTGGCATACCGTGCCTTCAGTTCCTCGAACATGTGCAGCATCAGCCAAGGGCGCAGGATTCCTGGCGGGTAACCCTGCGAAGCACCCGCCAAAGGGGCACCGGGGGCAGCCCCAAGTTCAAGCGACTCGCTGATAAAAGGTGCGCCTAACAGCACTGCGCCAAACAGATCGGCAAGCAGTTCCTCTAGCCACGGGTGGATCAGGTTCAGCAAGATCATGCGCTTACGCAGGCTAAGGCCCAACTGACCATTCGCACCTTTGACTGACTTACTCAGCTTAGTAATGCCGTTAATGAGGAGGGCGCTCTGAATCTGATCGAGGAGCTCTGGCACCTGGTTCAGCAGAATATGGCCCAGTTCGTGGCCCACGAACATGGCTTGGTCATCGCGACGGTATATGGGCTGTGTTGCCGCGTCTGGGTTCACTGGCCCAGCGGCATCCTCAGACAGCGTAGGCACCGGTTCGGATGCGGGTCGTGCATTCGCCTCGGTTTCATCCACGTAAAGTGCAGCAAGCGGCAGGCTTACGATTGGGGGAATCTCGCCGATGAACTGCACCTTGGCACACCCCCCCAGGTACAGCATGGGATAGGCGTTTCGCAGCACCACGACCAAGCCAGATTGACCATTCTGAGTTGGTTTGCCCTGTTTCGGGAACAGCTTACCCTGTGCCAGATCAGCATCGAGCTTGTTCAGCCCGGTGAGCAATTGGCTAAACAACGTTTCGGTGTACGCATCCAGATGCGTGATCCCACACAGCGCCTTGGATTGGCCCAGCAGATACGGGCTACCGGGCATCCGCTGAAGGGCCATCGCACGCAACACCGACCACTGCAAGGCAATAAAGTTGACCACCCGCTCACAAGCGCGCTCCTGTTTGTGCGCTTGCTCGTCGGTACCGGGTGCCTGACGCGCTTTGTTCAAGAACGTGGTACTGAAATCCCCCTCTAGCGCGACATCAACACTTGTCGCGAAGACCTCGAACTCTGTGATCTGAAAGCGAATCTGATCGATCACCACCTCAGCGCGCTGGATCTCTGTCGAACTGTGACCGAGGGCACGCAGGATGTTCGCGCACCGCTCTGCCGCAAGCGTGTCGAGCATGGTACGCACTTCGTTCAGAATGAGCCGCCGCGTATCATCGTTCCGCCGCTTGAGCAAGTCGGTGTGGTAGTCTAGCACCGAGAAAGCCGCGCCGCTCGTGGTCATGGTGCCCCCTTCTACGCCAAGGTTTTAGGTGCCGGGTGTCAGGTGTCAGACCGAGCGCAGCGTCTATATTTACAGCCGACCCGGTCGCGCCTGCCGCACCGCTGCAACCAGCGCGGCGAGACAGTCGCGCCGGACGAGATACTCGATGAGCCGTTGCACGCGCACCTCGATGCTCCCGTGCATAGCGCCAATGCGTTCCAGGCTTACCCGCACGTCCAAGCCTGCCTCGGCGAAGGTCGCATCAAGGTCAGCACAGAGCAAGTCAAGTTCATCCAGATTAAAGCTGGCAACGATGGCACGCCGCAGTTCGCTGGGGTTGGGCATTGGCTCAGCTCCATAGCTTAAACGGGGTAATAGTCACACGAGGAATGCCAAACAATACTAGCACGCGCCAGCGAACCTCGTCAATCCATGCGGTCGGTTAGGGCGGTTGCAAAGTCGTGCTGCGGCGCCAGCCCTCACCCCCCGGCCCCCTCTCCATGAGCGGGAGAGGGGGAGCCGAACGCTTCCTGATGCAGAATCTCGCCTCTCCCCTCAAGGGGAGAGGGGCCGGGGGTGAGGGGTAAAAGGCGCCGTTGCAACCGCCCGGTCTTCCCCCTCCGCTGGCCCTTGCGGCGGTGCTTAACCTATGATATACTCAAGGTTGTAAATTATCAGCAGGGTCGAAGAACGTCAGGATCGCCTATGACCCAGTTGCATCGTGAATCACAACCCCGAGGCGAGCGTAGCGCGATTGAAGAGATCGAGCGCTCGATCATGCAGATCAGCTGGCTGGCCCAACGTCAGTTCATGCAACTCCTCGACGAAGACCGTTTCCACATGACCCTGCCGCAATTTTACACGTTGCTCCACCTTGAGCAGAGCAACGAGGTCTGCAAGATGTCCGACCTCGCCGACGCGACCCACCAGTCAGCGGCCTCGCTCACCGGCGTGGTTGATCGGCTCCGCGACAAGCAGTTGCTTGATCGTATCCGCGATGAGAAAGACCGTCG
Organism: uncultured Oscillochloris sp.; assembly: GCA_903916565.1. Classification (GTDB taxonomy): domain Bacteria; phylum Chloroflexota; class Chloroflexia; order Chloroflexales; family Chloroflexaceae; genus CAIWXH01. The sequence continues at coordinate 2,469 of CAIWXH010000157.1, forward strand.
TCAGGTGATGGTGACCGTTACCACGCAGGGCCGCGAGCTGATCTCGGAGATTAAGCAGGCCCGGCGCGAGCAGATGCAGATGGCCCTGGCCCACATGGCCGAGTCGGAGGTCGAGGCGTTAATTCTGCTGCTTGACCGGATGCTGGCTGGCATGGCCCGCGTCCTTGAGCGAGCCGAGAATGGTCGGCTCGCCTAGCCCTTGCCCTAACTTAGAACCTACTCCCACGATGCGTGGAGTTGATAAAGCAAACGCTCAACACTGCCTAGCGTTGACGAGATGTAATGAGGAACCCCGATGAGCAAGGACTCCAAACGTTTCGCTGATGAGCCCGCAGCCCAGCTTGATCTGGCGGCACGGGATGAGGATCGGGGCGAGGATGTGCCGACAGCGGAGCGGCGTCTGCCCCTGGTGGTTCTCGGCGAGATGGTGATTATGCCCCACATGACCATCCCGCTTCAGGTGCCCCAGGGCAAGTCGTATCGTGCGATGGAGCGCGCCTGGGACGAGGATCGCGAGGTGCTGCTCATCTTTGTGCGCGAGGCCGAGCTGGAGGGCTATAAGAGTGCCCAGCCCCAGCAGTTGCCGCCCATCGGCGTGATCGCCCGCCTGGAAGAGTTCGCCAAGCTGCCCGATGGGACGGCCCGCGTCATCCTTGAGGGGCTGCACCGCGCCAATATCCACGCGGCAGTGCAGGTGACGCCCTTCTACCGGGTGCGCTGCACGCCCGTCTTCGACACCGACGGCGGCGGCATGGAGATTACGGCCCTGATGGATACGGTCAAGCAGCAGGTGGACGAGTTTGTCGATCACCTGGGCGAGGTGCCGCAGGAGGCCGTGCAGTTCGTCCATCGCATTGACCGTCCCGGCCACCTGGCCGATATTGTCACCTGGGGGCCAGCCTTCGACTTCAAGGATCGCCTGGAGGTGCTCAACACCCTCGACCCGGTCGAGCGGCTGCGGAAGGCGTATATGGTGCTGGCCCGCCAGCTTGAGCTGCTCAAGCTGCGTGCGAAGATCCAGCAGGACACCAAAGAGGTGCTGGACCAGAGCCAGCGCGAGTATTTCCTGCGCGAGCAGATGCGGGTCATTCGCCGCGAGCTGGGCGAGGATGACGAGTCCGACGACCCGATTGACGAGCTGCGCCGCAAGGTCAACGAGATGGTGGCGCCCGAGTACGTCAAGAGTCAGGCGCTGCATGAGGTGAAACGGCTGGCCCAGCAGGGCATGAACAGCCCCGAGGCGGGCGTCATTCGCACCTATCTCGACTGGCTGACCAACCTGCCCTGGAGCGAGGAGGAGCATCCCGAGATCAGCATTCTTGCGGCGCAGAAGGTGCTCGACGAAGACCACTACGGGCTTGAGAAGGTGAAGGAGCGCATTCTGGAGTTCCTGGCCGTGCGGAAGCTGGCCGGCAACAAGATGCGTAGCCCCATCCTCTGCTTCGTTGGCCCCCCCGGCGTGGGCAAGACGAGCCTTGGGCGCAGCATCGCCCGCGCCCTGAGCCGCCAGTTCATTCGCACCAGCCTGGGCGGCGTGCGCGACGAGGCTGAGATCCGGGGCCACCGGCGCACCTACATCGGCGCCATGCCCGGTCGGGTCATTCAGGGCATCAAGACGGTTAAGTCGAACAGCCCGGTCTATGTGCTGGACGAAGTGGATAAGGTCGGCACCGACTTTCGGGGCGACCCCACCTCGGCGCTGCTTGAGGTGCTTGACCCGGAGCAGAACAGCACCTTCAGCGACCACTATCTGGAGATCCCGTTCGATCTGAGCAAGGTGATCTTCATCGCGACGGCCAATCAGCTTGAGCCGATCCCTGGCCCGTTGCGCGACCGGATGGAGATTATCGAGATCGGCGGCTACACCGAGGACGAGAAGCTGGAGATCGCCAAGGGCTTTCTCATCCCCAAGCAGCGCGAGTTCCACGGCTTGGCCCACGAGCAGTTGACGATCAGCGACGGCGCGGTGATGAAGCTGATCCGCGAGTACACCCGCGAGGCGGGCGTGCGTAATCTGGAGCGCGAGCTGGCGAGCCTCTGCCGCAAGGTGGCGCGCAAGGTCGCTTCGGCCAGCGAGCCAGTTGATGGTGCGGTGATCGAGGAGACCATCTACGCCATTGACGAGGCTTCGGTGGCGACCTACCTTGGCCCCGAGCGCTACACCTTCGGCCTGGCCGAGGAGCGCGACGAGATTGGCGTGGCGACCGGCGTAGCCTGGACGAGCACGGGCGGCGACATCCTCAGCATTGAGGTGCTGCCGGTGAAGGGTAAGGGCGGCTTGCAGCTTACGGGCCAGCTTGGCGATGTGATGAAGGAGAGCGCGCAGGCGGCGATGAGCTACGTGCGCTCACGCTCGAACGAGCTGGGCATTGACCCGAACTACTTCGAGGAGCATAACATCCACGTTCACATCCCCGAGGGCGCGGTGCCCAAGGATGGCCCGTCGGCGGGGATTACGCTGACCACGGCGCTGATCAGTGCGATGACCAACAACCCGGTGCGCCGCGACGTGGCGATGACGGGCGAGGTGACCCTGCGCGGCAAGGTGCTCGCCATTGGTGGCCTGAAGGAGAAGACCCTGGCGGCCCATCGCGCCGGTATCCGCACCTTCATTCTGCCGAAGGAGAACGCCAAGGACATTGTCGAGCTGCCGGAGAAGGTGCGGAAAGACCTGACGCTCATTCCGGTCTCGTCAATGGATGAGGTGCTGAAGATCGCACTGGCTGGTGTACGCCCCGAGGTGGCACGGGCCGTCGTGCCGGTGGTGCCGGTGGTGCCGGTGGTGCCGATTGTGCCGGTGGTGTAAGGGTTGTTCGCATCCCGGAAGCTTGCCGCTTCCGGGATGCTGCGCGCTCGAGAGACGCCCCCACCGGGGCGTCTCTTGCTTTTGGTGTACTATCTTTGGCAGAGATTCTGGTGCGAGGAGGTTTGTACGATGTTTAAGGCGCTACTGGTACCGCTCGATGGCTCGCCGTTGGCCGAGCAGGCGCTGCCGACGGCGGCGCGGCTGGCCTGCGCGCTGGGGGCGGAGCTGCATCTGGTTCATGTCCACGTGGCGGCGAGTCTCGACCCGATCTCGATTGAGGGGCTGCCCGTCATTGATGAGGAGTTGCACTCGCTGGCCGCCGAGCACGAGCGGGTCTATCTTGAGCGTGTGGCGGCGCAGGTGGCGGGCGATGGGCTGCAGCCGATTGTGACGCGCATTGAGGGTGCCGTCGTCCAGGCGCTTACCAGCTACGCCCGTGCGATTCAGGCTGGCCTGATCGTGATGACGACCCACGGGCGCAGTGGCTTCGCGCACCTCTGGCTGGGCAGCGTGGCCGAGGGGTTGGTGCAGGCGGCGGGCACGCCGCTGCTGCTCTTGCGCCCCGACGAGCATGGCGTGATCGCCAACCAGCTCTTCCGGCGCGTGCTGGTGCCGCTCGACGGCTCGCCGTTGGCTGAGGCGATCTTGCCCTACGCGACGGCGCTGGCTGGCCTCGACGGTGGCGAAGTCGTCGCCCTGCGCGTGATCGACACCCTGCCTGTGCCCGCCGCGCTGCCCTTCCACGAGCGCTTCCGCATTGATGCGGCCACGCTGGCGCATCAGCGCAGCGAGGCCGAGCGCTACCTCCAGCATGTCGCCGCCACGCTGGCACCTGCCGTCATCCAGACGCAGGTGATTGACGCCGACCAGCCTGCACGGGCCATCCTCGCGACCGCCGCAACACTGGGCGCGGATCTGCTGGCCCTGACGACCCACGGGCACAACGCGACGACCCGCGCCACGATCAGCGGCATCACCGATAAGGTGCTGCGCGGGGTGACGCGCCCGCTGCTTATTCTGCGGCCTGGGCTGTAGACGCTAGAGACGCAAGATGGTGCGTCTCTACGCGACCTGAAACCTTGTCGAAGCAGGAATATCAATGGCCCAGGGCGCGACTATCCACACCTTTGCGGTCGAGCTTGCCGATATGGATCGCGGCGTCTACGAACACCTGGATCTGCGGGTGGCCCGTCACCCCTCGGAGGCGGCTGAGTTTTTGCTGGCCCGTGTGCTAGCCTACTGCCTTGAGTACACGGAAGGCATCGCCTTTAGCCAGGGCATTTCGGCTGGTGATGAGCCTGCGATCTGGGTTCACGACGCCACCGGCCAAGTGACGGCCTGGATCGAGGTTGGGCTACCCGACGCCGAGCGGCTCCACCGTGGCAGCAAGCTCGCTGATCGGGCCGCTGTCTACACCCACCGCGACGTGACGCAGTTGCTGATTCAGCTCGCCAACAAGAAGATCCATCGCGCCGAGGCCATCCCGGTCTATGCGCTCGACCGGCGCTTCGTCGCCGAGCTTGCGGGGCTGGTCGAGCGCCGCACCACCCTTGCGCTCACCATCACCGAGCGCCAGCTTTACGCCGAAATCGCTGGCCGCAGCCTTTCCGCCACCATCGTCGAACACCGGCTTGGGTGAAAAGGGTGGTGTAACCTCCCCCGCCCGGTGGCTGAAGCCACGGGCTACGTGCTGCGAAGGCCGCCTGCGCGGCCTCATCCAGCCGACGTAGGTCGGCTTCACAACCAAGAGCCGGGGGTTTCATCACCCCGGCGGGCTTGGAGGTTCTTGACCAAATCTTGACCTGCAGGCACATCTGGTCTTGAGCCTTCAGCGGTACGCTAGGTTGGCAGTGCCACGGTCGCAAGCATCGGCCCACGGCGCTGACCATAGAAGGTACCGCTATGCGCCAACCCCCGCGCCCGCAACACCGTGTCAGCCTCCTCGCTCTCATCAGCCTGCTCGCCGTTGCGCTGCTTGCGCTTGGCCCGGCAGCGGCACGCGCCGAAGGGGACACCTTCGCCCACAGCGTCGAGGGCTACACCGTCACGCTGGCTGGCACTGCGGGCGCAGTCTTCACCGGCGCTGCGCCGCTGCTGGTCACCATCTACGATGCCCACCAGCAGCCCGTAACAAACGCCACCGTGAGCCTCGCCCGCCTCGCGGATCTTCCCGCCACGAGCGGGCACGGGGCGAGTCACGGTGCAGCGGAGCCGATGGCCGCCGCGCCCGCCGCCATGCCGGGGATGGCGAACATGCCTGCGGCGACCAGCGCACCGACCGCCCCCGCCGCGCCGACTATGGCGAACATGCCGGGGATGGCGAACATGCCTGAACCGACCAGCGCCCCCGCCGCGCACGGCCATGAGGAAATGGCGAACATGCCGGGGATGGCGGTGGCAACTAGCGTACCGACCGCCCCCGCCGCGCCGTCTATGGCTGACATGCCCGGTATGACGAACATGCCTGCGGCGACCAGCGCCCCCGCCGCGTCAGCGCACGACCACGATGGCACCAGCACACCCGAGGGCCAGGGTTTTGTCCCGGCCCCCGTGCTGCTCAGCGCCGGTGCGACCCCAGGCACGTATCAGGGCACCCTTGGCTTTGACCAGCCCGGCACCTGGACGCTTGGCCTCGTCTTCACCATTGACGGCCAGGCACACGAGACGACCTTCGCGCTTGCGGTCGCGCAGAGCCGCCCGCGTGAACTGGTGATTGGTGGCTTCGCCCTGCTCAACGCCTTGGCTATCGGCACGGCGGCGGTGCTGCGACGGCGCACGCCCCGCAAGCCCGCACGCCCCGCCCGCGCATCTGCCGCCACTGAGGAGCATCAGCTATGAGCAGCGTCACCCCTCCCGACCGCAACCTCTTGCACAACCGGCTCATCGGTGGCCTGATGCGGAGCCGCTGGTACCCCGGAGTCATCCAGTGGGCGACCGCCGCTGTCTTCATCCTCATCGTCTGGCAGCTCTTGCTGGGGCCAGATGCGGCCCACGACAATCTGGGCACGGCGCTCACCTGGGTGCTCTGGTGGCCGCTGATCCCGGTTATCTTCGTCTTTCTGGGCCGCTTCTGGTGTGCGATCTGCCCCTTCGCCACGCTGAGCGATTTCGTCCAGAAGCTCGTCGGCCTCAACCGGCCTGTGCCGAAGTTCCTCAAAAGCTACGGCATCTGGATTATTGACTTCAGCTTCATCGCCATTACCTGGAGCGACCACGTCTTTGGGGTGGTTGAATCGCCCTGGGGCTCGGGCATCCTGCTGCTCCTACTCACCACGGGCGTGGTCTTCTCGGGGGCTTTCTTCGAGCGCCGCACCTTCTGCCGCCACCTCTGCTTTCTTGGCGGACTCTCGGGCAACTACGCCCGCACCGGCATGATCGCCCTGCGCGCCACCCCGTCCGTCTGCGCGACCTGCACCAGCAAGGCGGCCTGCTTCAACGGCAGTGAAAAAGCCGCCCCCTGCCCAATGTTCGAGTTCCCGCGCACAATGGAGAGCAACGCCAACTGTACGCTCTGCGCGAACTGTGTGAAGAGTTGCCCCAACGACTCGCTCACGCTCACCCTGCGCCCGCCGACCTCCGAGCTGTGGTTTGTGCGGAAGCCCAAGGTCGCCGAGGCGTTTCTGGCCGTCGTGATTATGGGCATCGTCTTTGTGCAGAATGTGACCATGCTTGAGGGCTGGCAAGGGGTTTTGGCTCGGCTAGAGCAGACGGTCGGCACCAATAACTACGCCGTGACGTTCACCATCACCTTCCTGCTCGCGATGGCCCTGCCGGTCGTGCTGATGACGCTGACGGCCCTAGCCGCCGGGCGGCTGAACGGGGCCAGTCTGGCGCGCAACTTCGCCATGTTCGGCTACGCGATTATTCCGCTGGACGTGGCCGGGCATGTCGCACACAACCTGTTCCACCTCTTCGCCGAAGGCAAGGCGGTCTGGTTCACCGCCCTGCTGCTGGCGGGCCAACAGACCGGCGAAACCTCGCCTGCGCTGCTGCCGACTGGCGTGATCCAGGCGCTGCAATACATCCTCGTGGCCCTGGGCATCCTTGGCTCGCTCTACGCGGCCTACCGCATCGCACGCAGCAACTTCGGCGCAGCGCAGACGACTTGGCGCACCTTCGCGCCCTACGCCGCGCTGATCGCGGTGCTTGGCGCAATCAACGTCTACCTCTTCATTCTGCCGATGGCGATGCGAATGTAGCGCACCGGCGGGCGCAGCAGAAGCGGTCGTCGGCTTCAGGTGCGTGCGGCGACGACCGCTTCTGCGCTTGCTGATGCGTCCGGCCTGAAACCTGACACCCGACACCTGAACCCTTGTCTAAGCCGCTATGTCCATCGCACGCGACGCAGAGCGTATGGCGCCGCGCCGCGTGCGATGACGTACACCAGGGTAGCTGCTCAGTCGTTCGTGATCGCGGTTGTGCCGACGGCGGCCTCCTCCACGATGTCGCTATTGAAGTGGTGCGAACAGGCGCACTGCTGGAAGAAGAGCGTGTAGTCGGTCGGCGCGGTTTCGGCGTGCCAGAAGGGCGCGACGCGCTGGTAGGCCGCGCCGCTCAGCCACCCCTGCATCTGGGCCGCCTCCTCCCACACATAGAAAATGATCACCGTATCAGCCTGGTCGGGCGGCGCCATCACGTATACGTGCTTGAACTTGACCACCGCGCACGACAGGACGCGCTCGCGCAGCGGTGCGTGGGCGCCTGTCGTTGGCGCGCAAACTGATTGTTCGGTTGAGCCGACGGCTGTTTCAGTTCAAGAAGGGCAGCGCGATGGGCACGTACACGGCATCGTCGGCCTGACGCCCATCGGAGGCAAAGACGATCCCGGCGTCCACTTCGCCACGAGTCACGGAGGCCAGCACCTCGGTCACGCTCTCGCCGTAGCGCACGACATTGTGCAGCACGGCGGCTTTTCCCTGTGCGCCAAAAAAGCCCCGTCCTTCCACCTGGGTCAGCAGCTCGCGGGTGTACTGGCCGATGGCGGTCGCCTCGGAGCCAAAGGCCAGCTTGAGCCCTGGGCGGGCCAGGTCGTCAAGGCGCGTCAGGTGGGCCGGGTTGTGGCGCGGCGTCACCACCGCAAGCTGGTTCGAGGCAAAGGCGTAGACGCTCTCGCGCCAGACCCGCCCGGACTCAATCGCCAGATCCATCGCCTGCTGATGCGCGGCAGCGAACACATCGGCCACCGCACCCTGGCGCAGTAGTTCGGCTAGACCCTGCGAGCCGCCGAAGGTGAAGCGCACCGCCACCCCTGGGTGCGCCGCGCAGAAGTCAGCGCTGATGGCCTGGAAGGGGCCGGTGAGCGAGGCGGCGGCGAACACGCTCACCGTGCGCGCGGTTCGTTCCGCCGGACTGGGCGCCAGCAGCGCTGCGCTGGCGCACGGCGACTCGTCGGCGGTATAGAAGCCCGCGTTGAGCAGCGCCGCCTGACCCAGCGGTGAGCGCACATAGTCAACGAAGGCGGCGGCCAGCTCGGGCTGGGGGCTGTTCGCCGCCACCGCGATGCTGTACGTCACCGCCGTTGCGGCATGGGGCGCGGCCAGCGTGCGATCCAGCCAGTTCAAGAAGCTCTCTAGCTGGCGCACCCGAAGCTGGAGGAACAGCCCGGCGTCGGGTTGGTCGGCCCGCTGGAGCAACTGCGCCCGCAGATCGTCGCGCCAAGCTCGGCTCGCGGTGCGCTGCGCCGCAAGCAGCGCCCGGATGGCGGACGGCCCGGCGCGTTCAGCGAAGTAGAGCCGCGCCAGGAAGTCGAGCCGAAGCTGCGCGGGGTTCTCGACGGGCGTGGTGAGCCAGCGGGCAAAGGCGGCAGCGCCAGCCTCAGTCACCCGCAGCAGCTTGCGGGGCGGGCGGGCACCCTGCGGCTCCAGCGTGGTTGCCAAGTAGCCGACCTGCGCCAGCTTCGCCACCAGCGCATAGAAGTGGCTGAGCTTCAGCGGCCAGACCAGACCCAGCGCCTCCGGGGCAGCGAACTGCTGATAGACCGCGTAGGCGTGCAGGGGCTGCCCGCGCACGAAGCCGAGCAGAGCGTGTTCAATCGCGAGCGGTGCTTGACGCCGAGGACTCATAGAATGCTTGCCTTTAGACGCGGAAACCCGGCAGCTAGTCGCCGTTTGCCCCTCACCCCCGGCCCCTCTCCCTCACGGGGAGAGGGGGGATTCCGCAGCAGGACGGGTTCGGCTCCCCCTCTCCCGTTCAGGGAGAGGGGGCTGGGGGGTGAGGGCTGCCGTGGCAACCGGACGTTGCATCAGCCCTGTATCAAAAGAATGCGCCAAGGCGGTTACCATGCTACCATACGCAACGTCGTTGCGAGTCAGACGAGACACCGCGCCACCGGGCGTGAAAGGAGTTGCTCGATGCCGATGGTCAAGCTCCCCCTGACGCTTGCCCACGGGCTGCTCGGCTTCGTCCGCCAGCAGCCGCTCCACGGCTACGAGATCGCCCAGCGCCTGCGGGCCACCGAAGATTTGGGGCTGATCTGGGGCTGGAAACAGAGCCAGGTCTACGCTGAGTTGGCGCGTTTGGCGCAGGAGGGCTATCTCACGAGTACGGTGGAGGTGCAGGCAACGCGGCCAGCGCGCAAGGTCTTCCAGCTAACCGCACTAGGGGTGCTGGCCTTTGTCGGCTGGATCGCCAGCCCGGTGCCACACGAGCGCGATGTGCAACGCGAGCTTCCGCTCAAGCTCTACTTTGCCCAGCAGGAAGACCCCGCCGCAGTCCAAGTGCTGCTTGCACGCCAGCAGGCGGTTTGCCAAAGCTGGCTGGCAACGCTACACGCCCAGGAGTTGCCACCGGGGGCGGGCCAGCACTACGCCCAGTTGGTGCAGCAGTTCCGGCTCAGCCAAATTGAAACCGTCCTCGCCTGGCTCGCAACGTGCGGGGAAACCGGGGCTTGAGAGCGGCCAGGGTGCTAACCGAGGGCGGCAAACGCCTTATCCTCACACCGCAGGCACCTGCTGGGTCAAACAGTGCCAGGCGCCCAGCCCCCAAATGACATCAGTGCAATCAATACCGATGACCTGGCGGTCGGGGTAGCAGCGCCGGAGAACCTCGGCGGCACGTTCGTCGCTTGGCCCGCCGTAGGTCGGCAGCAGAATAACGCTGTTCGCCACATACCAGTTGGCGTGGCTCGCCGGCAGACGCTGGCCCCGATACACCACCGGGGGCGGCATCGGGATGGTGAGGATCGTCAGCGGATGGCCGGCCACATCGGTCATCAACTGGAGGCGGCGCAGGTTCTCTTGGAGGACGTGGTAGTTCCCGTCCTGGGGATCGTCCTCGACGACGGCGACGATGGTGTTGGGGGCGACAAAGCGGGCAATATCATCAATATGGCCGTCGGTGTCGTCGCCAAGAATGCCCTCGCCGAGCCAAAGAATCTTCTCAACGCCCAGATAGTCGCACAGACGGGTCTCGATCTCCGCCTTACTCAGTTGGGGGTTGCGGTTGGGGTTGAGCAAGCACTGCTCGGTCGTAAGCAACAGGCCGCGACCGTCCACGTCGATGGCGCCACCCTCAAGCACCATGCCGCCATGGAAGCAGGGCGTATCGAGGTAGGCCGCCATCTGCTGCGGAATCTCATCATCAAGGTCGAAGGGCGAATATTTGGATCCCCAGGCGTTGTAGTCCCAATCAATAGCGGCCAAGCGCGGCTGGTCATCGCGGGTGATAAAGATCGCACCGTGGTCGCGACACCAGGCGTCATTGGTTGGAAACCGATGGAAGGTGATCTCACCCTGCGCCTCGGCCTCGGCCAAGAGCGTACGCGCCCCCGCCTCCATCTCCGCGTCGCCCACATTGATGTGGATCGGCTCGGAGCGCGCCAGCGTGGCGACGGCGCGAGCGTAGACGGACAGAATGATGTCGAGCTTGCCGGGCCAACTGGCCTGCTTATGGGGCCATGACAGCCAGGTGGCCTGGTGGGGTGCCCACTCAGGGCGCATGCGATACCCAAGGGCCTTCGGCGTCTGCATAGGTGTCGTCTCTCTTCGCTGAGCGTACTAAGACAAGGTTCGTGGCAGCTTTACAGTTTCGGCATACGCAGGGCTTTCTGCTGCGCTCGGACTGAAACCTGAAACCAGACACCTGAAACCTTGTCAAACTAAGGATTGCGTAGCCCCATTATAGCGCCCACCAGAGACAAATCCAGATTCCGCAGCAAGCTTCCCGGAAGCAGACCTAGCCCTCGTCAATAAAGCGCCGCGTGATCTCGCCATAGGCGTCAATGCGGCGGTCGCGCAGAAAGGGCCAGTGGGTGCGCTGTACGTCGAGCTTGCCGAGGTTGACGGGCTGCACCAGTACGGCGGGCGCATCGGCGGGCGCTTTCGCCAAAATGGTGCCCTGCGGGTCGCTGAGAAAGCTCTGGCCCCAGAACGCGATCCCGCCCGCTGGGTCGCCCTCGTGGCCGGTACGGTTGACGCTGACCACGTAACAGCCGTTGGCGATTCCGTGTGCGCGCTGGATCAGCTCCCAACTTTGGTGCTGGGCCACGCCGTGCCCGGCTTTCTCGCTGGGGTGCCAGCCAATCGCCGTGGGGTACAACAGAATGTCAGCGCCGCGCAGCGCCGTCAGACGGGCCGCCTCGGGGTACCACTGGTCCCAGCAGATCAGCACGCCCAGCTTGCCAAAGCGCGTCGGGAAGACCTTAAAGCCCAGGTCGCCCGGCGTGAAGTAGAACTTCTCGTAGAAGAGCGGGTCGTCGGGGATGTGCATCTTGCGGTACTTGCCCAGGTACGTTCCGTCGGCATCGAGCACCGCCGCCGTGTTGTGGTATAACCCCTCGGCCCGCTTCTCGAACAGGCTGGCGACAATCACCACGCCTAGCTCGCGGGCCAGTTCACCCAAGACGACGGTGCTCGGGCCGGGCACCGGCTCGGCCAGGGCAAAGTTGCTGTGGTCTTCACTTTGGCAGAAATAGAGCGAGCGAAACAGTTCAGGCAGACAGACGACTTGGGCGCCCAGGGCAGCCGCTTCGCGCACACCCTCGACGGCCTGGGCCATATTTGCGGCTGCATCGGCGGTGCAGCGCAACTGCACCAGGCCGAGGTTGATCACACGCGGGTTGCTCATCGTAACAGCCTCTAGGTATGAACTTCCTGACGCGCCTTATACTAGCAGATCTCGTAACCCTGGCGCGAGGCGTGGTGTATACTTGCGGCGTATTGATCGGATAAGCAGGAGCACGTTATGCCTAAGCTGAGTGAGGATGCGATCACGGATCGCCTTGATGCCCTGAGCGGCTGGTCGCGCCGTGGCGACGCGCTCGTCAAGACCTTCAAGCTGCCCGGCTTCCCCGCCGCCGTCGCCTTCGTCACCCACATTGGTTTTCTCGCCGAGGCCGCCGCCCACCACCCCGACATTGACATTCGCTATAACAAAGTGACGCTGACGCTCTCGACCCACGATGCGGGCGGCTTGACGGAGAAGGATTTTGATTTAGCCGCCGCCGCTGACGAGGTGATTGGGTAGCTGCGTGCCAGGTGTCAGGTGCTAGGTGCTAGGTTTCAGGTTGTGCAGTCCTCATTCGTGTATTCGTGAGCTGTTCGTGGACAGCGCGGCATGGCCTTATTTGAATTGGTCTCAGACTCGGCGCAGCAACGCCGTCCACACCTTAGACACGGTTCACGGCTACTTTACCGTTTGGGCACGCGCAGGGCTTGCTGATACGTTCGGCCTGAAACCTGAAACCCGACACCTGAAACCTTGTCTTACGCCGCCAGCACTTCCAGCACGCTCATCAGCTTCTCGCTCCAGGTGCCACCAAGGGCGCGGCGGTCGAGGCGCACAAACTGCGGCCCCACCTTCACGCTGCGGTCGCGCCCGAAGCGCCGCCGCAGTCGCTCGCGGGCCTGCGCTTCAAGGATCGGCAGCCGAATCACAAACTCGTCGCCCGCCGTCACTACCGAGCTAACCCCTGCCTGGAGCGCCAGCGCCTTGATCTGGAGCCAGATCAGCAGGTGCAGCGCCTCCTCGGGCGGCGGGCCGAAGCGATCTTGCAGCTCCTTCCGCAGCTCGCGCACCTCCTCGACCATCTGCGCCTCGACCATGCGCTGGTACACCGCGAGGCGCACGCGCTCGTCGGTGATGTAGCCCGTCGGCAGATAGGCCGTCAGCGGCAGATCCAGCGTGACCAGCGGGCTAACCAGGATCTTCTCGTTGATCACGAGCTTGCTCGCCATATCGGCGAGGGTGATGGCCTGCTCTGGTGGCGGGGTGAAGGCTTCGCCGTGGGCTGCATCACGCACCGAGTCGGCTTGGCGTTGGTGCGCCTGGTCAACGCTGACTTTCATCTGCTTCACGGCCTGTTCAAGCAGCCGTGAGTAGAGGTCGAAGCCCACGGCGGCGATGTGCCCGCTCTGTTCGGCACCCAGCAGATTGCCCGCGCCCCGAATCTCCAGGTCACGCATCGCCACGCGGAAACCAGCACCCAGCTCGGTCGCCTCCTGAATCGCCTCAAGCCGCGCTTGGGCCTCTTCCGTCATCGGTTTCTCTTGGCGGTAGAGCAGGTAGGCGTAGGCGCGGTTGGCGCTGCGGCCCACGCGCCCGCGCAACTGGTAGAGCTGGGCCAGCCCGAAGTTGGTCGCGTCATCAATGATAATCGTGTTCGCGTTCGGCACGTCCAGGCCGCTCTCAATAATCGTCGTGCAGACCAGCACATCGTAGCGGCCCTCGAAAAAGTCGAACATCACCTGTTCCAGTTCGCGCTCGGCAAGCTGGCCGTGGCCCACGCCAATCGCCGCCTCGGGCACCAGCGTCTTGAGCCGGTTGGCGACGTGGTAGATGCTGTGAACGCGGTTGTGAACGAAGTAGATCTGCCCCTCGCGCTCGATCTCGCGCAGGATAGCCTCGCGGATAAGCTGCTCATCGTACGGCAGCACGTAGGTCTTAATCGGCAGCCGGTCTTCCGGCGGCGTGTCAATCACGCTCATGTCGCGGATGCCCGCCATCGCCATGTGCAGCGTGCGCGGAATCGGCGTCGCGGTTAACGTCAGCACATCAACCTCGGCCCGCAGTTGCTTGAGCCGCACCTTGTGGCGCACGCCGAAGCGCTGCTCCTCATCAACTACGACCAGCCCCAGGTCTTTGAACTGCACGTCTTTGGAGAGCAGGCGGTGCGTGCCGATCACAATATCAACCTTGCCCTGCGTCAGCTCGGCGATGATGGCGTCCTGCTCTTTCGGCGAACGAAAGCGCGAAAGCATCTGCACCGTGACCGGGAAGGCCGCCATGCGCCGGGTGAAGGTGTCGTAATGCTGTTGCGCCAGCACCGTGGTGGGCACCAGCACCGCCACCTGCTTGCCGTCCTGAAGCGCCTTGAAGGCGGCACGCAGCGCCACCTCGGTCTTGCCGAAACCGACATCGCCGCAGATCAGGCGGTCCATCGGCACCGGCTGCTCCATATCAAGCTTGACCTCGCTGATCGCCCGTAGCTGGTCATCGGTTTCAACATAGGCAAATGCGCCCTCAAGCTCGCGCTGCCACTCGGTATCAGGCGTGAAGGCGTGGCCCCGTTTGAGCTGGCGCTGCGCGTAGAGCTTGAGCAGATCTTCGGCTAAATCCTGCACGGCGGCGCGCGCCTTGCGCTTGGCCCGCTCCCACTCTTGCGTGCCCAGGCGGGTCAAGCTTGGCGAGCCGTCACCGGCCCCGATGTAGCGCGTCACCCGATCCACCTGATCGACCGGCACGTAAATCTTGTCGCTGGCGGCGTAGCGCAGCACCAGGTACTCGCGCTCGATCTCGCCCACCGTGCGCCGGATCAGCCCCTCATAGACGGCGATCCCGTGTTCGATGTGAACGACATAGTCACCGGGCTTGAGCCCACGCACGAAGGCGGAGCGATCATCAGTGCCACGGGCCTTTTTGCGCCGCTCGCTCAACGGGCGCCGCTGCCGCAGGCCGAAGATCTCGGTGTCGGTGTAGAGCGTCACGCCCAGCTTAGGCAGCCGCCAACCGCCGTCAAGGGCACCGTGGATGACGGTGAACGTGAGGGATGAGGGCTGAGGGCTGAGGGATGAAGGCGCGTCGGCGTCGGTCGCTGCCAGCGCCTCCTCGACCAACTCCTGAAGGCGTGCCGCTTGGCTCGTGACGGCGACGACGCGCTCGCCTCGCGTGATGCGGAGGACGATGTCGTTGACCAGACGGCGGAACTGCCCGCCGAAGAGTTCGGACGGCACGAATGTGGGCGGGCGCACCTCGCCCTCACTTTCGTTATTGGTCAGATCGGCGACGGTGTAGGCCGTCTGATCCTCAGCAAACAGTTCGTGCCAAAGCAGATAGGGGCGCGGGTAGTCTGGCGGCAGCTCGGCAGAGTCAATCAGCTTGGCGCGCTGGCCCTCGGCCTGCTCGTGCATGTCGGCGGCGTGCTGGGCCAGAAATTGGGCCTCGGAGAGCAGCACGGCACTACCGGCGGGCAAATGCTCCAACAGCGTGGCCGCATGCTCACGAAAGAGCGGCGCGTAGAAGGCGCGGCCCTCGAAGCGCTCGCCGGACTCCAGCCGCTCCAGCGCCAGCGCCCACTCGGCGCGAGCCTCGCGGCGCAGGTCGTCACGGGCAAAGGCCCGCATGCGCGCCGCTGCCTCGGCGTGGTGCCAAAGCGGGATCTCGTGCGGCGGGCTGATCGCAACCGCCGCGATGCGCCCCTCGCTGCGCTGGGTGGCCGGGTCAAACTGGCGCAGATTGTCAAGCTCGTCGCCAAAAAACTCGATGCGGAGCGGCAGATCGTCAGCCGACGGCCAGACATCAACCAGATCGCCTCGGCGCACCAACTCGCCCGGCTCCTCGACCGTGGGGGCGCTGGTGTAGCCCAGATCGATCAGGCGGCGCACCAAGTCATCCTGGCGAATCGGCTGGCCCCGCCGCAGGCGCACCGTCGCCAGCTCCAGATCCTCACGGGTGAGCGTCGGCTGTAGCAGCGCCTTCACGGGGGCCACGATCACTAGCGGCGACGGGGTGGCGGACGGCGCGGACGAGCGCACAGCGAGCGTCTGAAGCACGCGCAGGCGCCGCCCGATCACCTGACCACCGGGCGACATATGCTCGTAGGGCTGCGCGTCGCTGGCCGGGAAGAGCATAACTTCAGCGGGGCCAAGCCACTGGCGCAAATCCTCGGCGGCGCGCAGCGCCGCATCGCCGCTAGGCAGCACATAGATGATGGGCGCCGGATGGCGTCGGGCCAGGGCCGCAACCACCGGGGTGCGCGTCGCCGCTGGCAGGGGCGCCAACTGAAGCTTGGCCGGGAAGTTCAGCAGCGCTGCGGCCACCGCGCCCAGCGCTGGCTGCGCGGCAAGCTCGGCACAAAGGTCAGACAAGGTCTGCATGGCAACCACAAAAAGGGCTGATCAGCCCGACCAGCCCATCAGCCCACCAGCGGCTACGCACTATAGCCGTTATAGTTCAGTCGCTTCTATGTTATAGCATAGGTACAAAGATCGTGGTTTACCCCTGCCAATCAAGCCATGGCGGTTGCAAAGCCCCCGCCCGGTGGCTGAAGCCACGAGCTACGCGGTGCGAAGGCCGCTGAAGCGGCCTGCATCAGCCTGCGAAGGCAGGCTTCGCAGCGTCAGAGCCGGGGACTTCAGTCCCCCGGCATACGCCAAAGGCCCCTATGCTCAGGCTAATCCGCCCTCCGCGCCAACACGTTTTCGCCCTGATCAGCATCGTGCTGCTCGGGCTTGCCTGCCTGTCTGGACACCCGACCGCCGCCAAATCAGCGCCGCCCGAGAGTCTAGCGACTACCGATCAGCTCATCGTGGCCTTCCGGCCCAGCACCACCATCGCCGCCCAGGCCAGCGCCCAGCCCGACCAAATCGCTGGGACACTCAGCACGACAGCGGGCACCGCCCTGGCCTACGTGCGGCCCCTCGCCGCCAGCACCCACGTCCTGCGCCTCGCCAGCGTGCGCCCGTACAGCGAGCTTGCGGCCATCGCCCGCCAGATCGCGGCCCGCCCCGATGTGCTTTTCGCCGCGCCTGACGCCATGGTGTACCCCGACCAGATCCCGAGCGACCCGTTCTACGCGACGAGCAACTGGGAGCTTCAGGCGAAGGGCAGCGGGTTCTATGCGACGAACCTGCCCGCAGCCTGGGACATCACCACCGGCGCGGCGGGCGTCGGCATCGCCATCATTGACACGGGCGCTCTGCTCAACCACGAGGATCTGGTCGGGCGCACGCTGGCGAGTAATCGGGGCTACGACATGATCTGGAACCTCAGCGCGGCGAACGATGGCGACGGGCGCGACGCCGACCCAAGCGACCCCGGCGATTACGTCACCTCGGCGGAGTCCGTCAGCCTTGGCTGTGGCAGCCGCAACAGTTCGTGGCACGGCTCGCATGTGGCGGGCACCATCGGCGCGAGCGCCAACAACGGGAAGGGCGTCACCGGCATCAACTGGGTTTCGCCGCTGCTGTTCATCCGCGTCCTGGGCAAATGTGGCGGCTACTTCTCGGATACGAACGACGCGATCCGCTGGGCCGCCGGGCTTGCCGTCGCTGGTGTCCCGCTCAACCCAAACCCGGTGCGCGTGATCAACCTGAGCCTTGGCAGCGCACTTATCTGCGAGGCGGCAACCCAAAGCGCGATCAACGACGCGGTCGCCGCTGGCGTCGTGGTGGTGGCGGCGGCGGGCAACGACAACCTCGACGCCGCCGGTAGTTCGCCCGGCGGTTGCACGGGCGTGATCACCGTCGCTGCCTCGCGCAAAGATGGCGGGAAAGCCGCGTACAGCAATTACGGGGCGACGGTTGAGATCGCCGCCCCCGGCGGGGCCAGCGGCGAGCTGATCTACTCGACGGTGAGCGCTGGCAGCCAAGGGCCGACCAGCGACGCCTACAGTGGGAAAGCGGGCACCAGTATGGCGACGCCCCACGTCACCGGCATCGTCAGCCTGATGCTCTCGGCCAACCCGAGCCTTACGCCCGCCCAGGTGCTTGAAATTCTCCAGGCCACCGCCACGCCCTTCCCCGTCGGCAGCGACTGCATTGGGCGGTGCGGCGCAGGCATCGTTGACGCCGCTGCCGCTGTCGAGGAGGCCGCCCGCCGGGTACGCACCGTCGGCTACCGCGTGCCTAGCCAGACCGTCAGCGAGGCCGTTGGCACCGTACGTCTCCCGGTACAGTTGAGCGTAGCCAGCACTCAGCCCATTACCGTGCCCTACACCGTGGACGGCACCGCCACCAGCGCCGACCACACGCTGATCAGCGGCACCCTGACGATTCCCGCTGGACAACGGAGCGCCGACCTGACCTTCAGCATCGTTGACGATACGCTGATGGAGCCAGACGAGAGCATCGTCATCACGCTGGGCACGCCGACCAGCACACCGACGGTAGCAACGCTCGCCACCCCAGCGGTACACACGATCACGATTAGAGACAACGAGGTGCCCGCAGGGGCACTCAGCCCGCCCACCCTTGGCTTCGGCGACCAGCAAGTGGGCAGCACCAGCACCCTGACCGCCACCCTCACCAACATCAACAGCCTGCCCCTGACCATCAACGGGATCGAAATCCTGGGGGCCAGCTTCGCCCGCGTCGGCGGAACGTGTGCGCCAGCCTTCCCGGCAATTCTACCAACCAACGCCAGTTGCACGGTGCAGGTGCGCTTTACCCCAACTGCGCCTGGGGCGCAGAGCGGCAGCCTGAGCGTCACCACAAATGGGCTAGGCAACTCATACCACAGCACGCTGACGGGCCAGGGCGTCCAGGCGGGCCAACTCTCGGTTGATGCGCCAACCCTAACGCTCCAGCCAGGGCCGGTCACCATCAGCGTCAAAGTGCGCCGCACCAGCGGAAGCGACGGGGTGATCGCCGCGCACTACACGCTCAGTGGGGCAAGCGACGGCGCGGTGTTGGCCGAAGGCGAGGTAACCTTCACCAGCGGCGAAACCGAGCGCTCGGTCAGCGTGACGCTTACCCGCGCCGCGCTTGGCCCCGCGCAGCGCCTAAACTTCACCCTAAGCAACGCGACCGGCGGCGCCAGCCTCACCGACCCGAGCGCACGCACCTTCGTGATCTTCCGATCCACCTACCTGCCGCTGCTGCTGCGCTAGGCCATCGTCGGCAGAAATGTGTGGCAGGTTTTTTACCACGAAGCGCACGAAGTTCACGAAGGCCGAACATAAGCTGCGCTCCGCAGCAACATATAGCAATCCTACACCTGTTGTTGAATCCGGGGGGCTGAAGCCCCCGGCTCTCTATTTGCGAAGCCTGCCTTCGCAGGCTCAGCAAGGCCGCGTAGGCGGCCTTCGTACCCGTAGCCTAGCCCGTAGCTTCAGCCACCGGGCGGGGGGCACGGGTGAATGTGCCATGTCTAGCCGTCGCGGCATCACAAGCTGGTGGTGCCGAGCATACCGTACGATAGCTTTATCGGCCACCGGCCTACCCAACCTACTCAGGGCCGAGATTCCGAGGAAATCATGTTCATGTGTACCACTACCCGCCCACTCCGCACGCTGCTGCCGCTGCTGCTCGTCGCCTTGTTCATGGTGGCGGCGCCTGCACCCACCCACGCCACGGTGCCCGCAGCGTCGGCCATGTTCACCGATCAGGTGATCGTCATCCTCAACCCCACCACGACCGCAGGCATCCAGATCGCCAGCAGCCCCACGCTCGTCGCCGAATCGCTTAGCGCCGAGACTGGCACGTCGCTGGCCTACGTGCGACCTTTCAGCGCCGAGTCGCATATCCTGAAGCTCTCCAGCCCGCGCCCCTACGCCGAGGTCGAGGCCATTGCCCAGCAGCTCGCCGCCACACCGGGCGTGCTCGCCGCCACACCTGACGCGATTCTCTTCCCAACCCGCGAGCCATCCGACCCAGGCTACAGCACCGCAAACTGGCACCTCTGGCCCCCTACGGCCAGCAACTACGGCGCCAACCTGCCCCCGGCCTGGGACATCACCACCGGCGCGCCGTCAATTGTCACCGCCGTCATCGACACCGGCGGCCTGCTCACGCACGAGGATCTGGCCGGTCGCACGCCCGCAGGCAACCCCGGCTACGATATGCTGGCGGACGTCGCCCGCGCCAATGACGGCAATGGGCGCGACCCTGACCCGAGCGACCCTGGCGATTGGGTCACCGATGCCGAGAGCGCCGCCGGCACTTTTCGCGACTGTATGCCTACCGACAGCAGTTGGCACGGCTCGCACGTCGCTGGCACCATTGGCGCTAGGGCCAATAACGGCAAGGGCATCGCTGGCATCAACTGGGTCTCGCCCGTGCTGGTGATCCGCGCCCTCGGCAAATGTGGCGGCTACACCTCCGACATCGTTGACGGCATGCGCTGGGCCGTCGGGCTGCCGGTGACGGGGCTGCCCACCAACCCAACCCCAGCCCGCGTGATCAACCTCAGCCTTGGCGGCTCCAGCAGCACGTGTGACACCTTTTTTCAGACGGCCATCAACGCCGTCAACGCGGCAGGTGCCGTGGTGGTCGTCGCCGCAGGCAACGAGGACGCCGACGTTACCAACGCCCAGCCTGCCAACTGCAACGGGGTCATCACCGTCGCCGCTTCGGCCAGGGACGGCAGCCGCGCCATCTACAGCAACTACGGTTCGCTGGTCGAGATCGCCGCCCCCGGCGGGGACAGCTTGGGCAGCATCTACTCGACGATCAACAGCGGCACCCATGGGCCAGTGAGCGATGCCTACGGCAATTACCAGGGCACCAGCATGGCGACACCCCACGTGGCCGGTATCGTCAGCCTGATGCTCTCGGCCAACCCATCCCTCACCCCAGCCCAGGTGCTTCAGATCATCCAGGCGACGGCCACGCCCTTCCCCGCCGGGAGCGACTGTAGCGGAATCTGTGGCGCCGGGATCATTAACGCTGGCGCCGCCGTCGAGGGGGCCGCACGGCTCATTCGCACGGTCAGCTTCCAGACAAGCAGCAGCACCGCCGCCGAGGGTGGCCCCGCCGTCAGCCTCCCGGTGAAGCTCAACATCGCCAGCAACCAGGCCGTCAGCGTCCCCTTCACCGTGGGCGGCACCGCCCAGAGCAGCGACCATACCCTGACGGCTGGCACGCTCACCTTCGCCCCCGGCCAGACCAGCGCCAGCCTCGACTTCAGCATCGTTGACGACTACCTCATCGAGGGCGACGAGACAGTGGTGATCACCCTGGGCAGCGCCGCACGCACGGGCCTCGGCGCGGTGGGCACAGACACCGTCACAATCAAAGACAACGACTCCACACCGAGCATCAGTCTCACCCCCACCAGTCTAAACTTCGGCGAGCAACCAGTCAGCACAGGCAGCCTCTCCCGAACCGTCACCATCAGCAACCCCGGCGTGCTGCCGCTCACCATCAGCGGCATCGGCTTCAGCACCAACACCGACTTCGCCCGTGCGGGCGGCAGTTGCCCCACCACCGCCCCGTTCACCGTGATCAGCCACACCGTCTGCACGCTTGACCTTACCTTCACCCCCACGCGCCTCGGCTTGCGTAACAGCACGCTCGTGATCACCAGCAACGTCGCAGGCAGCCCCCAGTCGGTAGCGCTCAGCGGCACCGGCACCATTCCTGCCATCGGCTTTGGCCCCACCAGCCTGAGCTTTGCCGACCAGATCGTCGGCACCAGCAGCCCAAGCCAAAGCCTCACGCTCACCAACCCAGGCACCGCACCGCTCAAGTTGAATGCCGTTGCAACCAGCAGTGATTATCTGGTGGTCAGCACGACCTGTGCCCAGGCATACCCCGCCACCCTCGCCCCCGGCGCAAGCTGCACCATCACGCTCAGCTTTACCCCGCAGGCCAGCGGCGCACACACCGGGACGCTTACCGTCACCAGCGACGTGCCGGGCGGCCCCTACAGCGTGCGCCTCAGCGGCACGGGCCTCGCACCCACCCTCACGCTCGACGCCAGCGGCCTCAACTTCGGCGGTCAACATCTCGGCGCACCTAGCACGCCGCGTACCGTCACCGTCAGCAACCGGGGCAGCGCGGCGCTCACCATCAGCGCACTCAGCGTAACCGGCGCGACCTTCGCCCGTACGAACGACAGTTGTCTCAGCATCAATGTCGCGCCCGGTGCCAGTTGCACCGTCACCGTCGCCTTCACCCCAACCATCACCGGCACCTACACCGGCACGCTCACCATCACCAGCAATGCGCCCGACAGCCCTGCGAGTGTAGCGCTGACAGGTGTAGGCACGGCAGGGCCAGCCGCCAGCCTCCTGCTAACCCCGCCCAGCCTCGCCTTTGGTGCCCAGACCGTGCCCGCGCTGGCGGCGACCCAGCGTGTCACGATCAGCAACCAGGGTGACGCCGCGCTGAGCCTCAGCGGCATCACTGTGGCTGGCACCGGCTTTGCGGCGGCGGATAGCACCTGCGGGATACTGCCCCAAACCCTGGCGCCCAGTGCCACCTGCATCATCAGCGTGAGCCTGACCATGACGACTACCAGCGCCTACAGCGGCACCCTGACCATCACCAGTGACGCCGACGGTGGCCCCCAGGTTGTACCACTGACGGGCAGCGGCGTAACCACCGCCACGACCAACACCTTCACTATCACACAACTCGTGGTGGGCGGTACCCCCATCACCACCAGCGTCAGCTTCACCCTCAGCCGGAGCGGGACGCTCAGTGAGACCACGAGCATCAGCTACAGCCTGATCGCCGTCCGCACCAGTGCCAACGCCAACTTACCCCTCGCCGTCAACACCGTCAGCTTCACCCCAGGCATGACCACCACAACCGTGAGCCTGAGCCTCAACCGGCTGAGCCTCTACGGGGTCACCGAGGTTCTCCTTAGCCTCGACCCAACGGCGAACAAAGGCACCCCCGTCACGCTGCGGGCCACCGTGCCACCCGCATGGTACACAACCTACATACCTCTGATCGCACGGTAGCGCCACGGTTAGTGCAGACACAAAATGAAGGACGAACGCATTGGGCGTTCGTCCTGCTCATTTGTAACGCGGCTGCGCCCCGCCATCTTCACCGCACCGGAATACGCAACTGCCGCTTGAACTCGGCGGCGTGGGCCACGCTCGCACAGGTTGCGTGCGAACCATCCTTCCCATCGACCACCAGAGTGCCGTAGCCAAACAGACGCCCCATCGTATCCTCACGCACCGTCACCGTAGCCACCTGATCAAGCGGCAGATCGAGGCTCACCTGCTTGATGGTGCCAGCCCGAATACGGACACGTCGTGGGGTAATCACAAGGCGCGATTTGACGACGGCCACCAGCGTCACCGCCCACAAGAGGCCCGCCGCCACCCCCGCAGCCGCGCCATAGAGTGACAGATCGTAGTTGAACAGCGTCAGGGCCAAACACGTGAGCATCACCGGGCGCACATAGATCGCCCAGTGCAGCTTCCCCTGATAGACAATCACCTCATCGGCAGGTACGGACTGAGGGGTCTCGCTCATAAGGACTCCTTAGCGATGCCGTGCGGCTTTGCGGCTTTGCGGCTTTGCGTGAGATCGCCCGAGCACAGCTTCCTGAATACTCCTGTAGGGTTGCGCGGTGATTCTCGTCAGGCACGGAGCGCAGCAGTACGCGGTTCGGCCTTCGTGAACTTCGTGCGCTTCGTGGTAAAAAACCTGCCGCGCATTTCTGCCGACGTGTACTAGTGCCAACCTACTTCGTCACCGCCCCCCACGCGCCAGCCATGCCAAGGTCGCGTAGAGGCCCACCAGCGTCTTGCCATCCTCAAAGCGGCCCGCCGCCAGCGCGTCAGGCAATTCGGCCAGCGGCAGTTCGACCGGGTGCAGACGCTCGTCCCAATCGGGATTGGCCGTGGTGGGCGTCAGGTCAAGCGCCAGGAAGATCGCGGTCACCTCGTCGGTGAAGCCCGGCGAGGTGCGATAGGTCGCCAAGGGCAAGAGCCGCCCAGCGGCGTACCCCAACTCCTCGGCCAGCTCGCGGGCCGCGCACGCCGCCGCATCCTCGCCCAGCTCGCGCAGGCCCGCCGGGATCTCCTCGAACGCAGCGCCGCCAGCTAGGCGGAACTGTCGCACCAGCAGCACGCGCTCCTCGTGGAGCGCCACAATGCCAACGCCGCCCCGATGCGCCACCATGTCGCGCCGCGCCGTCTGCCCATCGTCAAGCCGCGCCTGGCCCGTATACACCGTAAAGATCGGCCCGCTAAACACCTCGTGCCGCTCGACCCAGGTCTCCATAGTGTCTCCTGTTGTTGGGCAACGTCCAACTCGTATACGTCAGCGAACATGCGCGGCAGGTTTGTACCACTAAGCGCACGAAGTACACGAAGGCCGAACTGTTGGCTGCTGCGTTCGGTCTAACCGCTGACACCTGACACCTGAACCCTTGTCTCAGCGAACATGTGCGGCAGGTTTGTACCACGAAGCGCACGAAGTTCACGAAGGCCAAACTGTCTGCGGCTGCGTTCGGCCTGAAACCTAACCCCTGAACCCTGACCCCTGAACCCTTGTCTCACACCAACTTATACGCACTCGGCGCACCCTCGACCAGCACGCCGTGCCGATAGGCGGCCACCAACTTCTCCAAATCGTCAAGCTGGCCCCGCAGCTCGCGCCCAATGTCGGTATCGGCGATCAGCACGCGCTGCGGGTACGTCTGCACGCGCTCGGTGTGCGGCGTCGGGTCGCTCCCCTCGCGGACCAGCACCTCGGCGGCACTGAACGGCTCGTAGGCCGCCAGCAGCAACTCGTGCGAATTGCCAATCAGCGTGTAGCCGGCAATCCCCGTCACCGACTGATACGCCTCGCTCATCCCGCCATCAATGATAATCATGCGCCCACTGGCGAGCAGGGGGCGCTCACCCTTCTTGACCTTCACCGGCGTGTGACCATTGATGATATGCCCATGCTCAGGGTCACCGCCAAAGGCGACCAGCATGCGCCGACAGAACGCCTCATTATCGCGCAAAGCATAGTACGGGCCTTTCGGCTCCTCGTGGGTCGCCGGGTCGTCCACCACATAGCGCTCAAACGTCGTCAGGCGCTCGCGCCCGCACAGCGGCGAATGCTGCCCGCACCAGAGGTACCACATCGCGTCTTGGCCCGCCAGCTTCGCCACCTCGTCACGGCTAAAGAACGCCTCGCGGGCCATCTGCTCATAGCGCCGCAACAAGGGCGGCCCCGCCAGCAACTCGCCGCCCAGCGCGAAGGTAATAAACTCGCCCTGCTCATCAACGGGCAGGTAGCCGTGAAACTTCAGGTTGCCGTCCTGCACCTGGAACATGCCGCCGTAGGCGTAGAGAAAGCGAATATGCTCGTGCAGCCGCTCGCTGCGCTGAAACTGCGCGCACAGCCCCTCAATCACCTCGGCCTCAGCGGGGGTCAGGGCGGCGCGGTCGTCGGCGCCAAGCGTCGGCCAGTTCGCATCGACCATTGGGTAGGCCACCCCATCAATGGTGAGCGTGCCGTGCTGCATGTCAATCGCGTCGAGCAGCAGCCGAGCCTGCATCTCGTACTCAGGGTGTCGCCGAATCGCCTGCGCCTCAAGCTTCTGCTGAATCATCGTGATGGCCTTGTGCATCCGGCCCAGCAACTCCAGCGAGAAGCCCTCGACCGGCGGCCCGGCCTTGGGCGTAAAGCGCACGCACGGATCGTCACCGTACACCGCCTCGGCGAAGCGGGCCAGGCCGCGCAGGTTGATGCCGTAGCTGTTGCAGAGCGTTTCAAGCGTGATGTAGCGCAGCGCCATGCGAACCACATTCGCCACCAACGCGGGACAGCCACTCGCCGCGCCCATCCACGAAACATCGTGGTTGCCCCACTGGATCGAAACATAGTGGTGCGCCATCAGCCGATCCAGCACCTTCTCGGCCCCCTGCCCACGGTCGTAGATGTCGCCCACAATGTAAAGCCGGTCAACCACCAGGCTGCGGATCAGCTCGGCCAGGGTAACAATAAAGTGTTCGCCCTCGTGCAGATCGACGATGGAGCGCACAATGCCCTGGTAGTAATGCTCTTTCTGCGCGTTGTCGAGCTGGCTCTCGGTCAGCAATTCTTCCAGAATATACGCCCGCTGCGGGGCGAGGCGCTTGCGTACTTTGCTCCGGGTGTACTTCTCGGACGAGGTGCGCGCCACGCGGGCCAAGCGGGCGACCATCGTCGCCAGCCACACCTTCGGCTCGCTGGTCTGCGCCAAGGCGCGCTGCAGCTCAAGCTCGGGGTAATAAATGAGCATCGCCAGCGCGGTCTGCTCGCTTTCGGGCAACTCAGCGCCGAAGGTCTGGGTAATCTTGCGCTTGACCGCGCCCGAGGCGTGGCGCAGGATCTGGTCAAACTGCTCAGCGGCCCCGTGGATATCCGAAATATAGTGGTCGGTACCCTTGGGCAAGGCCATAATCGCCCTGAGGTTGATCATCTCGCTATGGGCTGCCGTAATCGTGGGGTAGCGGCTGCTGAGCAGCCGCAGCAAGCGCAACTCCTGTCCACCATCGTGCGCGGGCGTCGCCATTATTGCCTCTTTCCTGCTTGTGAAGCGTATCCTACGGGCGAACAAACCGAATCTCGCTCTGGCCCCGGCCCTCAACGATTTCGCGCAGCAAGGCCAGCAGCGCTGGGTCAGCGCCACGCTCGGCCAGATAGTCGAGGGTTGGCGCATCAAGATAGTAGGTGTCGTCGTTTTCCCGTTCC
>CAIWXH010000158.1 GCA_903916565.1 uncultured Oscillochloris sp.
GCCGCACGCGGGGCCAGCGCCACCCAGGTATACGCGGGACGAATCACGCCAAATGGCATGGAGACGGCCAGGGCGAGCAGCGGTGCCAGCGGAATCAATCGCAGGAATCTGTCTCGTCCAGCTCCCTGGGAAGCCGTGGCAGCTTGCGCGACCGTACTCGTTGGGCACAGACCGCCGCACGCAGCGGTTCGGCCTTCGTGCTCTTCGTGCCCTTCGTGGTAAAAAACGTGTGGCCCATTTCCGCCGACGTGGCCTAAGGCGCGTAGCCCGCACGCCAGCAGCACCCCACTCGCCGCCAGCGCCGGAAAGAGCATTCGGCCCTGCCACGCCACCAGCCCCGCCGTCGCCGCAAAGGCCACCGTCCACGCCAGCGCCATCATCAGCGCAAGGGCGGGCGCGATCCAAGGGCTGTCCGGCCCCCCCTCTCCCGCTTTGGGAGCGGGGGCAGGGGGGTGAGGGCTGGTGCGGCTACAAGCCAGCGCCCACCCGACCAGCGCCAGCGCACAGACGCTCGCGTAGACCCAGAGCATCCAGCTCGGCGGGCGCACGTTCATCCAGCCGAAGCGCGCCCAAAACGAGTCGAAGAGCTGGCGCAGCGCTCCACTCCACGCCGCCGGGTCACGCCAGACGAACGGCTGCGTGGCAAACGCGCTCACGAACGCGCCCAGGCCAAAGCCGTCGCCGTAGAGGCTCCAGTTGCGCCAGAACCACCACCCGGCCACCGTCAGCGTGGCAAGCACCCACAGGAGGCTTAGGGCGACGAAGCGGCGCAAATCGCCACGCGCCGCACGCCACGCGCCCCAAAGCAGCAGCGGCCCGAGGCACAGGGCGCTCTGCTTGGTCAGCAGCGCCAGCCCAAAGAGCGCGCCAGCAAACAGCGCCCAGCGCCATGGCCGCGCCGGACGCTCCAGGCAATGCCACAGCAGCGCCGCACCAAGGGCGGCCAGCAGCGCATCATTGCTCACCAGGGCCGTGGTGAAGAGCGCCTGCGGGTTGCAGACCACCAGCAGCGCCGCGCTGACCGGCAGCCACTTGTCACGCGGGGCGAGCCGTCGCGCCGCTAGATAGGTGCAGGCCACCGTCATGCCGCCCCACAGCCCCGCCACGGCGCGGGCCAGATGCCATGCCAGGGTCAGCCCGTCCCACGGCCACAGCTCGCGGCTGCCCCGCCGAAACGCCCCCGGCTCGTCGCCGCCAGCCCAGATAAAGCGCGGGTTGGCGGTCAGGCTGATCACCCGCTCGGCGGGCGCAAGCCACGTCACGGCGGGCAGCGTCAGCGCGTAGGCCAGCGGCGGCTGATGGCCTTCGCCGGGCACATCGCTAGGCGCAGGCGCGGGGCGCTGCACCGGCAAGCGCCCCGCGTTCGCCAAGAAGAGCACATACGCCATGTGCCCCGGCTCGTCCGGCCCTTCGCCCAGCGGGATGGCCCAGTTATAGAGCGCGTGCAGGGCGACGAACAGGAGGAGTATGGGCCACAGGGGGCTACGCATGGTGGCGGATGGCATCAGAGAGCGCTAGTTCCTCCCTGATGGCTCCTACCCGAACTGCTCGACAAACGCGATTGACCCGCTGTAAAAGCCGCGAATATCGTCAATGCCGTATTTGAGCAGCGCAATGCGCTCGGGGCCGAAACCACCAGCGAAGCCGCTGAAGAGTTCGGGGTCGTAGCCGCCGTTGCGAAGCACATTGGGGTGAACCATCCCGCAGCCACCGATTTCCAGCCAGCCGGAGTGCTTGCAGATGCGGCAGCCCTTGCCCTCGCACAAGAAACAGCTCACATCCATCTCGGCGCTCGGCTCGGTGAAGGGAAAAAAGCTGGGGCGCAAGCGCACCTGCGTGTTGGGGCCGTACATGCGCTCGGCGAAATAGGCCAAGGTGCCCTTCATGTCGCCCATCGTGATGTTCCGCCCGACGGCCAGAAACTCGAACTGGTGGAACATCATCTCGCTGCGAACGGTCACCTGTTCGTTGCGGTAGACCTTACCGGGCAGCAGAATCCGCAGCGGCTCGGGGGCGCGCTCGCGCATCACCCGCATCTGTCCAGGCGAGGTGTGCGTACGCAGCAGCACCGACGGCGTCCCCTCCGGCACCTCCACGTAAAAGGTGTCCTGCATATCACGAGCGGGATGGTCATCCGCAAAATTCAGCAGGCTGAAATTGTACTCGTCCAGCTCAACCTCAGGGCTTTCCGTCACCTGGAAGCCCATCTCGGCGAAAATATCCTGCACCTGGCGCAGCACTTGGTTGGTCAGGTGAATGTGCCCGAGCGCCGGGGCACGCCCCGGCATGGTCACATCAAGGCGCTCGGCGGCCAACTCGGCATCTTGAGCGGCGCGCTTCAGCCGCGCCTCGGCGGTCGTATAAGCGCCCTCAAGCTGCTCGCGTAGCGCATTGACCCGGCGGCCCACCTCGGGGCGCTGGTCGGCGGGCAGTGCGCCCAGACCACGGCTCAGGCGAGTGAGCGCCCCGGTCTTGCCGATGTAACTGCTTTTCCACTCGGCGAGCCCGCCCAGGTCGGCCACTGCATTCAGGGCGAGCGCGGCCTCCGCTTCAATGGTGTCCAGTTCATCGATCACGGTCATCGGTTTCGCCTTTTAGACAAGGTTTCAGGTGCCGGGTTTCAGGTTTCAGGCCGAGCGCATGAACAAGCGCTGCACGTACCAGAACGGTAAAGCCGCTACGAACCTTGTCTTAGGTTCAACGACGGCTGCGTTCCGGCCTCATTCTAAAGCGAAACGCCGGAAGCGCAAATCGTTACGTGAGCCTTCGTCCTTCGTGTTCTTCGTGTTCTTCGTGGTAAACAAATCTTAGGCGTTGGGGGCTACGTCCGGCCCCGCGTCCGCTGGCGCAGCGCCTCAAAAAGAATCACGCTCCCGGCGACGCCCGCATTGAGCGACTCGGCGCGCCCGAGCATCGGGATGGCGAGGCGCTGGGTGGCGAGGGCCAGCCCCTCATCGCTGACGCCACGGGCCTCACCGCCGATGATCAGGGCGACGGGCTGCCGCCAGTCGGCGGCAAAGTAGGGCATCGTCGCCTCGGCATCAGCCGCGTAGACTAGCTGGCAGGCGCTCAGTTCAGCCCCAATCGTGTCCCAGTCCAACTCGGCCCGCAGGGGCAAGCTGAAGTGGGCGCCCATCGCGGCCCGCACCACCTTGGGGCTGTAGGGGTCAGCGGTGCCCGGCGCACAGAGCGCCAGCCCCACCCCGGCGGCTTCCGCCGAGCGCAGGAGCGTGCCGACGTTGCCGGGGTCTTGGATGCTGTCGAGAACGAGGCGCAGGCCGGGGCGCGGCGCGAGGTCGGGCCAGGCGCACGCGGCGACGACACCTTGGGGGTGCTGAGTCTCGGCGGCGGCGGCGACGACCGCCGGGGTGGCCGCAAAGCAGCCATGCCGCTCAGTCAGCGTGGCGAGCAGCGCGGCACCCTCGGGGGTGTCGGCGAGCTGTTCATGCGCGTAGAGGGCCACGCGCAGCGCGGCGCCCGTGGCGAGGGCGTGGGCGACGAGACGCACGCCTTCCAGCAACACACTGCGCCCGCTACGGCGCTCCTTAGCGGAGTCGCGCAGCGAGCGCAGGTATTTGACGTGCTGGTTGGCCGTGCTGGCGATCACCCGCTATGGGGCGTCGTTCGCGACGGGCTGGGTCTTCATCGCCAGGGCGACAATTTCACCAAAGGCATTGAGATCGCGCACCGCCAGATCGGCCAGGATCTTCCGATCAAGGTTGATCTCGGCGCGCTTGAGGCCAGCGATGAGGCGGCTGTAGGTAGTGCCGTGGATGCGGGCCGCCGCATTAATGCGCTGAATCCAGAGGCGGCGAAAGTCGCGCTTGCGCCGACGGCGGTCGCGGTAGGCGTACGACAGGGCGTGCATGACCGCTTCGTGGGCCACCTTGTAGTGGCGGCTACGCGCACCGCGAAAGCCCTTCGCCTGAGCAAGCAACTTCGTGTGACGTTTGTGAACCATCACGCCACGCTTGACACGAGCCATAGTGTTTCCTCCAATGAACGGGCAGGCCAGGGGGTGGCTGGCATCCCTGGGCTGCGCCCGAGACGTAGGTAACAGGTGGCAGCGACCCTGGGGCGGCTGGCTGCGCTTGACTAATCGGAACCCGTCACCTCGAAAAGCGCAATCTTCCGACGAAGACAAGGTTTACAGATACTTTACCGTTTTGGCACACGCAGGGCTTTCTGCTGCGCTCGATCTGAAACCTGAAACCCGATCCCTGAAACCTTGTCTGGGCGAACTATTTGAGCCCGTAGGGCAGCGCGACCTTGAGGTGTTCGCGGTTCGCCCGCGAAGTCGCCTGGTCTTTGCCCCACTTGCGCTGCGTGCGGCCTGGGCGATTGATCTTATTGCCGCGCACGCCCTTTTGCTGGAGCACCTTGCCGCCGCCGGTCACCTTGAAGCGGCGCTGAGCACCCTTGTGGGTCTTCATCTTTGGCATAGTACAAAAACCTGTCCGTTACGGCTTCGCGTCGTCAAGGTCGGCGTTGGTCGCGTCGTCCTCGTCGTCGTCAAATTCCTCGTCGTCGTCAAACTCCTCGTCGTCGAGATCCTCGTCATCGAGATCCTCGTCATCGAGATCCTCATCATCGTCCAGCTCTTCCGTCGCGGTCGATGAGGCACCTGCCAAACCAGGCTCGCTTGCCGGGTGGGCCTTGATTTGGGCCAGCTTGGCCTTTTGGGCTTGCTGCGCCGCCTTCAACACCTTCGCCGTCGGGGCGAGCAACAGCGAGAGGACGCGACCCTCCATCAGCGGCTTCTGCTCAACGATGGAGATCTCGCGCAACTGCTCGGCGATCTCCTCAAGCATCTTCCGCCCGATGTCGGGGTGAGCCATCTCGCGCCCGCGAAAGCGCACGTTGAACTTCACCTTGTCACCGGCCAGGATAAAGCGCTTGGCCTGGTTGGCCTTGACGGTGATGTCGTGGTCAGCCGTCTTAGGCATCAGGCGGATCTGCTTGAGCTCGGCCTGCTTCTGGTTCTTGCGCGCCTCGCGCTCCTTCTGGCTCTGCTCGTAGCGGAATTTGCCGTAGTCGAGCAGACGGCAGACGGGCGGTACCGCATTGGGCGCGACCTCGACCAAGTCGAAGCCCCGCTCCTCGGCCATAATCACGGCCTCACGCACCCCGATAATTCCGACCTGGGTGCCGTTTTCGTCGATCAGGCGCACTTCGCGTGCGCGGATACGACTATTGATCCGAAACCGATCCCTAATGGCTTGACTCCTTCGTCTTCAGGGCGTCACCCGACGTTTACCACGACGACCGCTACGCCAAAACCGACAACTTCACCGGCGGGGCGTAGGTGTAGGCCGTGGGCAACGCGGATAAGCCAACCGCAGCCGACCCGCTCGACCGTTACCACACCGAAGGCGCATTATAGCAGCGCGTACCATGGCCGTCAAACCGCCTAGCGCGTCCCGATCATCGCGGCGGCCACGTCGCCCGCCGGGGGGCTGAAGCCCCCGGCTACGGGTGACGAAGGCCGCCTGCGCGGCCTCGCGGAGCCTGCGAAGGCAGGCTTCGCACCTACCGAGCCGGGGACTTTAGTCCCCCGGCGACGCCATTGCAACCGCCTAGCGCGTCCCGATCATCGCGGCGGCCACGCGCTGCCCCAGCTCAACGGCAAAGTTGGTGCCCCGATCCCACGGATAGATCTGGCTCATACTTGCCCAATACAGCCCCGGCAGCGGGGTCAGCAGGGCCGGGATATGCGCGCTATGGCCGACAGGCACAATCGGCTGCGCGTAGCGCTCGCGGTGGAGCCAACTGGCCCGTACCCAACTGCGCTCGAAGGCCGGGTTGACCAACTTCAGCGAGGGCAAAAAGCGTTTAAGAATCTCGTCGTGGCTCAGCTTAAAGAACGCGTGATCCGGCGTGAGGTAGTCGCCAAGATAGACCAGATGGTCGCCGCCATAGTGTTCTGGCCCAATAAAGTTCGTATGCTCGACCAGCGCCAGGTACGGAAACTGATCTTTGGGCATATTCAGCCAGTAAAGCCCGCCGGTAAGCGGCTGGTTCAGCGCAAGGGTCAGCACCACGGCGCCCATCGAGCGCAGTTGGCTCAACTGGCCGAGGTAGCGCTCGGGGAGTTGCGGCGCCAGCTTCGCCAGCAGGCTCGGCGCGCCCGTGACGAGCAGTTGGTCGAACTGCTCGGCGGGCATACCGGGGACAATCACCTCCCAGCCACCTTGGTGCTGGCGCACTGCCGAGACTGATGAACTGAGGCGCACCTCGACCCCTTGGCGCCTGATGCTGTCCAGCAGCGCATCGCACAGCGCCTGGAAGCCGCCGGTGAAGTAGCCCAGCTTAAAGCTGCGCGCCTTCAGCCGCGCCCACAGCCAGGCCATATTCACCTCATCGGCGTGCGGCCCGAACTTGCCCTCAAGCAGCGGTCGCCAGATCACCTTGTAGACCTTCCGCCCGGCCCAGCGGGAAGTCCAGTTTGCCGCCGTGGTGCGCTCAAGGCGGCGCCAGTTCGCGGTCACATATTTCAGATAGAACGCGACCGCGCCAAAACGCACCCGGTCGAACGGCGGCAAAGCCGGAAAGCGCAAGACCTGAAGCGGGCCATTGAGGTCGTAGCCGCGCCCGTGCCACCACTGGGCGGTCTGCTGGCCCCGAAAGAAAAGCTTATCGGCAAAGCCGATCTCTTCAGCCAGCTTAATAATCGCCGTATCGGTAGTGAAGATATGGTGATAGAAGCGCTCAAGCGGCCAAGCCCAGCGCTCATCGCGAAAGCCCGAGGTGAGGCCACCGACCAGTGGAGCCGCCTCAAACAGCGTCACCTTATGTCCAGCGGCGGCCAGATCACGGGCGGCGGTCATCCCGGCTAGGCCCGCCCCAACAATGGCGGTCTTCACAGCGACACCCCGTTCGTAACGTCGTCGCGCTCGCTCGCGGGCGCCGGGGGCGTCGCGGCCTGCGCCCCCTTCAGGTGGGCGGCGCGCGCCATATCGCCCCAATTAACGCTTTGGCGCAGCATAAAGTAAGCCCCGAGCAGCGTGATCGGCAGCCACAACGCAACGTGGAGCACCAGCGTGTAGCCCGTCGCAATCGGCTGGGGCACCTTAAACTGGGTCAGCACCGCGATCCCCGGCGCGTCAAACGTGCCGACATACCCCGGACTGGAGGGAATGGTCGTGAAGAGATTGACGACGGCGGTCATCAGCATCAACACCGGGAACGAGACGCTAAACGGGAAGGCGTGCATCACAAACCAGTACTTGAGCGTTTCGCCTAGCCAGATCAGGATGGTGGTGAGCAGAATGGTCAGCATCTCGCGGGGGCTACGCAGCGCCTGGAGACCGATGATGAAGCGGTCGAACAGACCGTGGAGCCGTGGGCGCACGCCCACCGGGGCGAGCTGATCGACCAGCAGCGTGTAGAGGCGACTCATCTGCGCGGGGCGGGCCGCAAGCAGCATAAAGACCGCCAGCGCGATGCCGAAGAGGGCGCTGAAGCTAATCACCAGCCAGCGGTAGGTGTCCGGGAGCGGCGCAAAGGGGAGGGTGGCGAAGACGAAGAGCAGCATCACCAGCCCGTCGAAGAGGCGCTCCAGGACAACCGTCGCGAGCGAGGCGCTCATCGGCACGCCCTCGTTGCGCCGCAGCACATAGCTCCGCAGCACCTCGCCCATGCGGGCGGGGTAGACATTATTGCCCATATAGCCGATGACGACGATGGGGAAGAGGCGAGCCGTGGGAATCGGCTTGAGGTGTTCGAGCATCGAGCGCCAGCGCCAGGTACGCACCCAGACGGTAACGAAGTAAATCGCCACCCCCGGCACCAGCCACCAGTAGTTCGCCTCGCGGAGGGTCTGCCAGAAATGCTCTAGGTCGAGCCCGCGCAGAGCGATAGCGAGAAACAAGACGCTAACGGCCAGGCCAACCCAGAACTTCCAGCTACGCAACAGCCCCTCCGACGGTAACAATCAAGTGTGAAGGCCCATCTTACCCTGCCCCTAGAGCCTTGTCAACGCACCCGCCACGCTTCACATGGCGGTTGCAACGTCCGGTTGCCGCGCCAGCCCTCACCCCCCAGCCCCCTCTCCCTGAGCGGGAGAGGGGGAGTCGAACGCTTCCTGATGCCGAATCTCCCCTCTCCCCTTGAGGGAGAGGGGCC
>CAIWXH010000159.1 GCA_903916565.1 uncultured Oscillochloris sp.
ACCTCGTTTTCTGGCACCCGGTCGTTGTCGTGCAGCAGGGTCAGCATGGTGAGCAGCAGCGGTGAGGCGACCAGCGGCGTGAGGGCGGGGCGGGCCTCCAGTTGTTCAATCAGATCATGCGCCTGCTGCTGGCCCTGGGCCTGATCGAGATCGGGGTCAACCTCCGCCAAACTACGAAACCACGAGCGAACGAAGGTACGCACTTGGCCGAAGGCCAACGGCGTGATCGTCCGTTCGGCCCAGGTATCGGTCGGTAACTGCCACGCGCCCGCCTCGCGGTACGGCAGCACGCGGCTGGTGATGACCACGCGGGCGTTGCTGCGCCGCACCAATTGCTGAAGTGCCTGCGAGACCTGCGTGCGAGGGCTGCGCTCGCCCCCCTCCGCCGAGAGTTCATCAAGGCCATCGCAGAGTACCACCACCCCCTCGCCGCGTAGCGCCTGACGGAGCGCGTTGAGCAGCCCCGCGCTGAGTTCCTGCGGCCCATCGAGGATCTGGCCCAACGTCTGCCAGAGCGCCTGGTCAGGATCTTGTCCACGGGTCATCTGCTCGGCGACCTGCGCCAGCGGCAGGAGAATAGGGACAGGTCGGTCGTCGTCGGCCCATCCCCTGAGCCGCAGATCGGCCCCGGCGGCGCGATGAGCCAACAGGTGTCCAAGATAGCGCAGCACCGTACTCTTGCCCGAACCCGGCTCCCCCAGCAGCACCAGCCTCCGTTGCTGCGCGATGGCCTCCACCGCCAGCTCGGGGCGTCGCAGTTCCAGTATCAGCGCGGTCTCGTCGGCCACCTGATCGAGTCCCATCGGTGCGATGGCCATGCGCCGCATCCGTTCCTCACCCGCTGCGCCCGCACCGCCATGCTCGGACAGACCAGGGAAGGCGACGGTGATGACGCGCTCAGGAGAAACATCATCGGGGCCGCGACCGGCTTTTTCCACACGTTCGAGGAAGCGCCGCGCCCGTCCGGCGGTCGTGTGCGTGCGCAGCCTGATCACCGGCGAGCCGTCGGTGGTCAGACTCGTATAGACATCCTGGAGGCGCAGATTCGGCGCGGCGGGCTGCTCGTTGCCGGTCTGGCGCTGGCCCGCGATGCGCTGGAGGCGCAGGCGATCACACTCGTCGGCAAACTTCCCCAGATAGTCACTGAGCAGCCCAGCGGTATCGGCGGGTACCGATGCCCCGAAGTAGAGCTGAATTGTCTGCTGCGTGGCGACGAAGGTATCACGACCCGCGTGGATGGCACCGACATGGTGTTCCGCCTTGGAGCCAGCAACCGCGTCGCCGAGGCGCACTGGCCCCTGGAACGTGTGGCCGACTCCCACGCTGACCCCGCCGGACTGGCCGGACTGGTCAACGGGGATGTCAGAGTCAGGCGTGCGGCCCTCCCGGCGGGCCAGGTTGGTGCGCAAATCCACGATCTGCGATTCGAGGCGGGTACGGGTACGCGGGTGACTCGCTGCCGCCAGTTCCTCTTCCACCTCGGCGATCTCGGCGCGCAGTTCGTCAATACGCTGGCTCATGATGCGTCCTCATCCTTCACGGGCGGCGTCGTGCCATAACTGTTGAAGGCTCCATAGCTCACCCCGCCCTTCTGTTTCGATTGGTTGATACGGGTGGTGCCGGAAGGAGCGGTCGGCGGCGGGCGGGTGCCGAACTGGTTGAAGGCTCCATAGCTGGTGCCGTCCACCTGCTCCGATTGGTCAACGGCGATGTCTACCCCGGTTGCGGCGGCCCGCAGTTCATCCCGCAAGTCGGCGAGCAGGGCGTCGAGTCGCGCATCGAATCGGTCGAGGCGATCCTCCAGGGCGGCGGGGTCGGCCAGGGCGGCGCGGGCGGCGGGCTGGGCGGCGAGCGCCGTCTGAAGCGCCATGCTCTGAGTCGCCAGACGCTCCAACAGCCAGCCGTGGTAGAGCCGCCACGCCTCCGGCTCACGGGCCAGTTCCTCGTGGAAGGCGCGGGCGGTGGTGGGCAGGAGACGCTCGCGCAGCAGGTTTACCTGGGCGTCGGGGAAGCCGTGGAGTATCTGACCGAGTGCGCCGCCCAGATGCCGCTGCACGGCGGCGATGTCGGCCATGCCCGTCGGGGACTCCACCGCCGTGACGCGACGGGCGGTCTGCCGCAGCAGGTCGAAGGCGTTGGCCCCATCGTGGCCGATGCGCTCCTCGCCATACTCGGTGCGGAGCTGTGCGGACGCCGTTTGCACGGCGCGGGCAAAGGCGCGGGTGAGGGCGACACCGGGCGGCGGCCCCGCGCCGATCACCCCGCCGAACGCCTCGGCCAGCCAATTCCCGCCCACCCCCGCGAGCAACCCCGAGAAGATCGCGCCCGCAGGCAGGGCACTCGCGCCGACGAAGAGCGCACCGAAGAGGAGTTTACGGGTTGCGGACGATTCGAGAGACATACGCACCACTCCTTGCTAGTCCCAAAAAAATCGCGAGTCCGCGCCTACGGCGCTGGGGAAGGGTGGCGGACGAGTTATCCACCACAACACGAAACGCTTTACACCGGACAGAATTAAGAATGCAGAAAACAGGATTAAGAAAACAGAAATCAGGACATATGAGCGAGCGGAGGGGACACCACCACCCGAAAACCGTTGCCCTCGTTGACGTGGTCGGGAAGATACCTGCTCCGCGCCCCGCAGCGAACATTTGAGCTATTCCGGTATCCGCCTCGCAGCGGCACGACAAAATTACCAACTGTAAAGTCTTTCTGGAGCGTGTGCGCCGCACCAGGATAGGTCGTGTGGTGGCTGGTACACCACTCCCAGACATTTCCCGCCAGATCGAGTGCCCCACAGGCCGCCGCCCCGGCAGGACAGAGGCCCACGGGCGCGGGCGCATTCAGTTTCCATGCATCGTACACGGCCCGTTCGGGCGTCACCTCCTCCTCACCCCACGGATAGGTGCGATGCGTGGTGCTGCCGTCATACGCTGCCGCCACTTCCCACTCCGCCTCGGTGGGCAGGCGTAGCTCGTGGTGGGCAGGTAGTACGGCAGCGAGGTGTGTGGTCAGCCAGTGGCAAAAGGCTGTCGCCTCGTACCACGTCACGATGGTCACGGGCTGATTTGTTCCGCTAAAACGCGGGTCGCTCCATAGATATGGCTCGGTACGATCTCCCCGCCACGTTAAGCCGTTTGGCGTCCAGTGCGTATCCTCACGGTAGCCCTCGGCCACAAAACGAGCGAACTGAGCCACCGTGATGGGCAAACGCGCTATCCAGAAAGGTGTCAGGTCGTGTTCTGCTGAAGCGTCGCCATCTTTCCATCCGCCCATACGGTAGCGCCCGGCAGGAACGTAGCGCCAGTAGTGATCACCAACGGCGGTGAAGGTCGTTGACGGGTTTTGGAGGCTGGCGTGCCACGTTTCGGCGCTGACAGGGATGCGCGGGTCGTCAAGTAATCC
>CAIWXH010000160.1 GCA_903916565.1 uncultured Oscillochloris sp.
AAACCTGCAACCCGGCACCTGCAACCTTGGCTAAAACACTGCGCTCGGCCTGAAACCTGCAACCCGGCACCTGCAACCTTGGCTAAAACACTGCGCTCGGCCTGAAACCTGCAACCCGGCACCTGCAACCTTCCCTGCCTAGACACTTTCACGCGCCACAGCGCTAGGGGCGGCGCGCTCGTGGGGGAACGGGGACGGCGCGGCGGCGAGGGGCGCGACGGGCAGCCAGAGCGTGAAGACGGAGCCACGACCAGGGGCGCTGAACATCGTGATGTCGCCGCCCATCAGACGCGCCAGCGCACGGGCAATCGTCAACCCCAGGCCAGTGCCCTTGTAGTGCCGCATGGTGTGGCTCGTCGCCTGGACAAAGGGGCGAAAGAGCCGCGCCTGCTGCTCACGGTTCATGCCAATGCCGGTATCAACCACGGTGAAGAGCAACTCGCTCTGGTCTGCCGTAACCCGCAACGAGACGCTCCCATCCTCTGTGAAGGTGCAGGCATTCGTGAGCATGATGCTCAGGATTTGGCGCAGGCGCAGCGTGTCAGCCACCAGCGGCGGCAAATTAGGTGCCAAGCTCAACGCAAAGCGATTGTGATGCAGGTCAATCAGCGGGCGCACGTCGGCGATGACCGCATCAAGCAGGGCGTGCAGCGCCACCGGCGCGGGATGCAGCTCAATGCGCCCCACCTCAAGCTTGGCGTGATCGAGGATCGTGTCGAGCAGACTGAGCACATGCACCCCCGCGCCGCTGATGCGCCGCAGGTCGCCGCTCGTCTTAGCCGCGCCGTGGGCCTCGGCCTCGCCGAGCAGCACCGCGCTGTAGCCGATGATCAGGTTGAGCGGCGTTCGCAGCTCGTGGCTCAGATTAGCAAGCAGCGTCGTGCGTGTCGTGTTCAACGCCTCCGCCGCGCTACGGGCGGCCTGAAGCTCAGCGATAGTAGCGACGCTCACCTGCACCATCAGCCAAAGACAGCCCGCCTCGCCGCCCAAGATCACGCCGACCACGGGTGGCAGCAGCGCCGTGTGGCGCAACAGCACGAGGCCGCAGACCACCAGATAGCCGAGCAAGCAGCAGATCTGGCAGATGAGCAAGCCGTGCCACAGACGCGGCGAGCCGCGCACACCGAGACGGCGCAGCATCCGCGCTGTGCCGCCAATGGTGAGGCCCAGCACCCCTGCGCCAGCAAGGATTAGGCCAACTGTGAGTAGCTCCTGCGGCTCCATCGTCTCTGCTCCGCTGTGCCAGACTTGTCGCCCAAACAAACGCAACCTTGCGCCAATTTGTGGCGTGCGGAGGTACTAAGTACACGTCGCCGAAAGTCTGTTGCTGGTTTGAGACAAGGGGACAGGAAGACAAGGCGACAAGGAGATCGCTTCAGGCCGCCATCTCCCGGTCGCCTTGTCGCCTTGT
Organism: uncultured Oscillochloris sp.; assembly: GCA_903916565.1. Taxonomy (GTDB): domain Bacteria; phylum Chloroflexota; class Chloroflexia; order Chloroflexales; family Chloroflexaceae; genus CAIWXH01. Next base: position 1,412 of record CAIWXH010000160.1, read on the forward strand.
CTCAACCCGAAGCGGACTTCCGAAAAGCTGTACTAGGACGCTTAAAAAGATCCGCTGCCCGAACACCGTTTCAAGCGCCAACGGATTTCGGTAGCGCAAAAACCCTGCGTGCCTATCGCCCCGAACCCGGTATGTCGTATACTGAGCGGTGTTACGAATGGATCGTACAGCACCGGGTGCGACGACGGCGTACAGCACCGTGTGATGAGAGCGTCCCAATGGATCGCACCGCCTCTTTCGACGAATCGGACGATGTGCCCCCTACGCTGGCTGAGCTGTTTGCCGGTGCGCCGGTCGGCTTCGCCATTCTCGACCATGATCTGCGCGTGCTGAAGGCGAACGATCAGCTGGCTTCTATCGTCGCGCTGCCCACCGCCGCCCTCATAGGGGCCGACCTGCCGGAGTTGCTCGCCGTACGGGCACCCACCGTTGCCGCCATGCTGGCCAAGGTGGCGGCCACGGGTGAGCCGCGCCTCGATTTCGAGTTGTCGCCCACCAGTCCTGGCGATCTGCGGCGCTGGGTGCTGATGGCCTACCCGCTGCGCGATGCGGCCAGAGGCGCCAGTGTCGGTCTGTTCGCCGTCGAGATCACGGCGCGGGCCGCCGCCGAGCAGGCGCTGTACGCCAGCGAGGCGCGCTTTCGCCACATCGCTGAACACGCCAGTGATGTGATCTACCGCTGCCGCATTTACCCTGCGCTCACCTGCGAGTACGTTAGCCCGTCGGTGATCGCCCTCACTGGCTATACCCCCGAGGAACACTATGCCGACCCGGAGCTGATCCTGCGGATCGTTCACCCGAATGACCGGATGCTGCTCCAGTCGCTGCTCGCCGGGGCCGACCTCGCCCGCTCGGTGCTGCTGCGCTGGGAGCGCAAAGATGGCACGCTGGTCTGGACCGAACAGCGTAATCAGGTCGAGCGCGACGCCAGCGGACGCCCGGTGGCAATTGAGGGCATTGCGCGGGATGTGACCGACCGGCGCCGCACCGAAGATGCGCTGAGCCAGGCGCTTGATGCCGAGCGCCAAGCGCGTCACGTGGCCGAGGTGCTGCATTCAGCCAATATGGCGCTCACGCGCAGCCTCGATGCCGACAAGGTGATGGAGGCGCTGCTGGTTCACCTCGAACGCCTGGTGCCTTATGACAGCGCCAATGTCATGTTAATCGAGGGCACCAACCGCCTGGTGGTGCGGGCCGTCAGTGGCTACGAACGCTTCGCCGACGGCGATCTGGTGCAGGGCATGGTGATCGACTCGGAACACGACCCGGTGTTCCAGCCCATCCTCGCCCGCCGCCGCAGTTTCCTGGTGATGGATACCGACCGGGCGACGCGCTGGCAGCAGCGGCAGGGCTTCGCCCACGTCCGCAACTGGTTCGGCGTGCCCCTGATGGCCGGCGAGCAGGTGATCGGCCTCTTCTCGCTTGAAAAGGCCGAGCCGGCGTTCTTTACCCCCGAACACGTCAACCTCGCCGAACTGCTGGCGACCCCCGCCGCCATCGCGCTCCAGAACGCCCGCCTCTTCGCCGAGGTGACGGGTGGCCGCGAGCGCATGCGCTCGCTCTCTGAGCGCCTCGTGGCGGTGCAAGAGGCCGAACGGGCGCATTTGGCCCGCGAACTGCACGACGAGATCGGCCAGATGCTCACCAGCCTGAGCCTCGCCCTTACCGTGAGTGAGCGCATGCCGTCTGAGCAACTGCGCGAGCGCATCGTCCAGGTGCAGCGCCAGATCAACCAACTCACCACCCAGGTGCGAACGCTCTCGCTGAACTTGCGCCCGGCCATGCTCGACGATCTGGGGCTGCTCCCAGCCCTGACCTGGTTCACCCGGCGCTATGGCGACCAGACCGGCATCCAGGTACAGCTTCAGCACGCTGGCCTCGACCACAACTTCGCGCCAGCCTTGGGCGCCACGGTCTACCGCGTCGTCCAAGAGGCGCTGACCAACATCGCCCGCCACGCCGGGGTCACCAAAGCGCGGGTGCAGGTCTGGGCGACCGATACCATCCTTGCGGTGCAGGTGGTCGATGAGGGGCGCGGCTTCGATGTCGAGTCGGCTCTAGCCAGCTATAACTCTGGCGGACTGATTGGGATGCAAGAGCGGGTGCGGCTGGCGGGCGGCACGCTTACGGTCGAGTCGGCCCCCGGCGAAGGTAGCCGCATCCTCGCCGAGATTCCGCTCGCCACCCTTGAGGAGCGTGCCCGATGAATGGGAATGGCATCAGCATCGTCCTCGCCGATGATCACTCCGTCGTGCGCGCGGGCGTACGCTCGCTGCTTGAGCGCGAGATCCCCTGCACCGTGGTGGGCGAGGCCAGCAATGGCCCCGAGGCGCTGGCGATGACCGAGCGGCTCCAGCCAAACTTACTGGTGGTTGACCTGATGATGCCGGGTCTCAGCGGCCTTGAGGTGGCCCGGCAAGTGCGGCAGTCGGCACCCAACACACGGGTCGTGATCCTCTCGATGCACGCCGATGAGTCGTACGTGCGCGAGGCGCTGCGCGTCGGCGTCACGGCCTATGTGCTCAAAGAGGCGCTCTCGACCGATTTTCTCTACGCCTTGCATCAGGCGGCGAATGGGCGCCGCTACCTCAGCCCGCCGCTCTCGGAGAAAGCGCTCGATGCGTATGCCAATCAGGCCATCGAGACGACGCTCGACCTCTACGAGACTCTGACCGCCCGCGAGCGCGAGATTCTGTATTTGGCCGCCCAGGGGATGACCAGCGCCGAGATCGCCGAGCATCTGATGATCGGCATCCGCACCGTTGATACCCACCGCGCCAGCATGATGCGGAAACTTGGCCTGCACACCCCCCTCGATCTGATCCGCTATGCGGTGCGCCGGGGCATCGTCACCCTCGACTAACGCACTGACTCTGTGCAAACTAGGTACCATCACCAGCATCTTGCACAGAGTCAGCAGGCTTATGGCCCCCCCGCTCCGTAGCTTTACGTAGTGCGCCCCCCGTCCCACCCTGCTATGCTGAGTCCACGAGCTGCGGCGCGTCGGCAATGGGGCCGACGCCCGGCTGCTTACCGGCCCACACGCCACCACTGACGCATCGGGGCATTTCCCGAGCAGCATCCCCCGGCATGCCAGCCGGTATTATGGGTTTAAGGAGGCGGGCCATGTCGGTCATGCACAGAACCGAGCGACAGCAACAACCTCGTACCATCGTAGTGCCTGAGCAACTCGATGGGATTTATAAAGTCACTGAGGCGTTCCGCTCGATCACCATCGCCTGGGAGTCAATCTCTACCGGCGTCTGGAGCAGCCCCGCCATCCAGAACTTCGCGGTTCTGGCTCGGCGCGTGGCCCTCGATCTCTCGACCATGGGCTGCGGCTCGCTCGACAAAGGCGTGGTCGATCTCGTCCTGGCGCTCGACGCGATCACGGTGGCGGGCACCATCAACAGCCAGCAGATCAACCGCGTTGATTACGCGCTGGCCGAGATCAGGATGGTGGCGACCCAGCATCTGCTCACCTTCGATCTCTCTGACGCGATGGATGAGGGCAACGAGACCCCGATATTCTTCCAGCACGAATGCCCGCGCTGCACGAGCCATGGGGGCTGCGCCATTATGCGCGCCGCCCGCAAGGCCAAAGGTACACGGGTGCGTTTCTAGCCCGACGTAGGGTCGGGCCTACCCATACCGGGGGCCACCTTCGTCATGACGGTGCCCCCCGGAGTGTTTTCCTCCCCCAGTATCGGCGCTAGGCCGTCCAGTCAGCGCCGCGTGTAGACCATCAAAGGAGTTTCGCCATAGCCTTTTCCAAACACCCAAACATGGACGAATCGGTGCAAGCTGCACACGAAGGAGTCGCCCATGATCCGAGCGCACACGATCCGCCTGAACCCAACGCCTGAGCAAGCAAACCTGTTCCGGCAGGCCGCAGGAACGGCACGGTTCTGCTACAAC
>CAIWXH010000161.1 GCA_903916565.1 uncultured Oscillochloris sp.
ACCTGGTTGGGTATAGTCGTAGCCTGGCATGCGAATTGAACGGCGATGGTGCTTGGTGGGATTGTATGGCATAGATTTTTAGCCCGTATGTGTGCTGCTTCACTCTATGGGATACACCGATGCCAGCCCCATTACGTTGCGTCCCCATCGCCCGCAAGTCAATACGACCCATGCGCTGCCCCTTGCAGCGCGCCCAGGTCGCCGATAAAGGGCACTGCGCCGTAGCGCCCCGCGATGTAGTCCTTTTCAAATGAGGCGTTGTTCCGCACCATCTTGCCGTCTTCCTGGCGGTATTCAACCAGTGAGTAGAGGTCGGATGCGCCCTGGCGCGACTTCTCGATAAACCAGACCTGATCGCGCCGAAAGAGTTTGGCACTGAGCAGGTTGGTGTTATGGGTGGTGAAGATGAGCTGGGCGTGCTTGGCGTTGGTCACGGGACTATGGAAGAGCCGGATAAGCTCAATCACGAGGTTGGGATGCAGGCGTGAGTCCAGTTCATCAATCACGAGCACGCCACCTTCGTCGAGGACGCGGAGGAGTGGCCCGGCCAGCGAGAAAAGCCGTTGCGTGCCCGCAGACTCGTGCTGCGCCAGATCGAACGCCACCTGACCAGCCGGTGCGCCGCTCGCATCATAGCGTTGATGCTGGGTCTGCACGCTAATCATCTCAAGCGGGCCTTCAAGCTTGCTTAGCTCATCAAAAAGAGATTGCAGCCCTTGCTTGAGGCCCGTTGGCATGCTATCCGCAAGGGCGAGGGGCTGGCTCTCGAACGCGACCGCTTCAATCCCCACATCAAGCCGCTGCACCAGGTGCTCAATCGCGGCCCGATACGGCGTGTCACGGTTGAGCTTTACGGACAAGGCAAACTCGTGTTCTTGGGCAATCCCCGAGGTGATGGTCAGGTTCTGGAGCCAGCGCAAGATGTGCGAGGCGATCTCGCCATTGAACTGGGCAGCGACCGAGAGAAACAACGCATTGGGGCGCGTGCGCTCCGGCAAGCCTCGGCCCTCACGAAAGGCCCGCGCACTGACCTTGATGCCCTGCGTGTCGCGCAAGAAGAGCGTCGTCTCGCGGGTGGAACCGAGCTTGTAGAGCCATTCGGCGACCACCCGTTCGGCGGTCGTCTCGAAGCCGTAGCGGTACTGTGCGCCATCCAGCAGGAAGACCAGCTCATAGGTTGACGGCTGCTCAACCGTGACGGTGCTGAGTTGGTACGGCTCCACAAAAATCGGCTCGCCCACCTGCGTCTCCCGCGAGGAGGTGAGGATAAAGGTTCGCATCAACGCCAAGGCGCGAATCAGATTGCTCTTCCCGCTGGCGTTTGCGCCGTAGATCGCCGCACTGGTGAGCAGGCGCAGCTCATCGTTGGCGGCGAAGACATTGTGTGCATCAAGCGCGGCGGGCTGCGAGGCGATGTCTGCCGCCTCCATGCTGAGTGTGACCCGCTCTTTGAACGAGCGGTAATTCCTGACGCTAAACTCAACAAGCATCGTCGTCCCCGTACACGAAAAAGCGCCCTGTGTGAAATTTCTACACAGAATCATTGTAGGGGTACACAAAAGCCCCTGTCAAGGCCACCGATGGGCTATATTGGTGCTGGCTTCGACAAGCTCAGGCAGCGAACCAGAGCGTCCGTACCTACGCTGGCTGAGCTTGCCGAAGCCAGCCGGGACGCTGTCCCACCAATGACGGCGTGAGGCTGCCCAGGGCTATTGCTCATAGTGCC
>CAIWXH010000162.1 GCA_903916565.1 uncultured Oscillochloris sp.
ACCTCGGTTGATTATCTCAAGCGCGACCAGCCGATGCGCCTGTTTCGTGAGACTCTGCCCGCCTCGGGGCAGATGACCTACCCGCGCACCTATGACATGCTCATCGTCGATGAGGCGCACAATGTCGCGCCCTCTGGCGCGGGGGCCTATGCGGTGGACTCGCTCCGCACTGCTGCCATTCGCACCCTTGCGACCCACTTTGAGCATAAGCTGTTCCTCACGGCCACGCCGCATAACGGCTACGCCGAGAGCTTTTCGGCCCTCTTGGAGCTGCTCGACAACCAGCGCTTTGCCCGTGGGGTGCCCCCTGACCGGGCGGTGCTCCAGCGCGTGATGGTGCGCCGACTCAAGGCGGAGCTGAAGGATGCGTGGACGGATCGCCCGCGCTTCCCGGCTCGTGAGCTGCGTGCCCTGGAGGTTGCGTACAGCGACGCAGAGCGCCAGGCCCATCGTGACTTGCACGCCTACACGGCGCTGCGCCGCACGGGCGCGGCAGACACGGTGGAACGGACGGCGACCGAGTTTGTGCTGAAGCTGCTCAAGAAGCGGCTGCTCTCCTCACCGGCGGCCTTTTTCACCACGCTTCAGAAACATCGGACATCCCTCGATGCGGCCACGCGCCCGGTCGGCCCACCGCCACGCCGCCCGAGTGGCGGGATTCTCACGGCGATGCTCGCGGACTTGGATGAGGCGTACGCCGACGATGACGCCTATGAGACGGCGACTGGCGAGGCGGTGGCGACGACGTCGGCGCTGTTTCGTGCGCCGACGCCGGAGGAGTGCGTGCTCCTCGACCGGATGCTGGCCTGGGCCAATGATGCACGCCGCCGTCCCGACCGCAAGGCGCGCACGCTGCTCGACTGGGTGACGCAGATCGTCCGCCCCAACGGCGTGTGGTCTGCGGCGCGGGTGATTATCTTCAGCGAGTACCGCGATACGCAGACGTGGCTCCAGGGTCTGCTGGCGGCGGAACAGCTCACCGAGGGCGGGCGGCTGATGCTGCTCTACGGTGGCATGCACGATGATGAGCGCGAGCGGGTCAAGGCGGCGTTCCAGGCCAGCCCCCAGGCAAGCGCGGTTCGCATCCTGCTCGCCACCGACGCGGCCTCCGAGGGGATTGATTTGCAGCGCCACTGTCATCGCCTGGTGCATTACGAAATCCCCTGGAACCCCAACCGCATGGAGCAGCGCAACGGGCGTATCGACCGCCACGGCCAGCGTGAGAACCCGCAGATTTTTCACTTCGCGCCGGCGGAGATCTTAACGCAAAGTCGCAAAGAGGCGAAGCCGCAAAGTGATGAAACGTTAGATTCATCTGCGTCTTTGCCGCTTAGCGCCTTTGCGTTTGAGTCTTCAAACCCTGGCGAGCTAGAGGGCGATCTGGAGTTTTTGATGCGGGCGGTGCAGAAGGTGGAGCAGATTCGCGAGGATTTGGGGAAGGTCGGGCCGGTGATCGCCGACCAGGTGACGGAGGCGATGCTGGGGACGCGGCGCCGCCTCGACACGGCGGGGGCCGAGCGCGCCGCTGCGCCGAGCAAGCGCATGCTGACCTTCGACCGCAATTTGGGGCAGCAGATAAAAGCGTTGGCCGACCAGCTTCAGGAGAGCCGTGCGGCCCTGCAGCTCTCGCCCGCGCATGTGCAGTCGGTGGTCAGCATTGCCCTGCAGCTTGCGGGCCAGCCGCCGTTGCGTGCGGCCACGGCGCCCGGTATCTGGCCTGACCCCAGCGGCCAACGGCAGCATTGTCCCGTCTTCACCCTCCCAGCGATGACCGGGAGCTGGGCCACCTGTGCTGAGGGTCTGGAGCACCCGCACACGCGCGCGGTGCGGCCCATCGTCTTTGACCATGATCTGGCGAAGGGGCGCGATGATGTGGTACTCGCGCACCTCAACCACCGCCTGGTGCAGATGGCCTTGCGCCTGCTGCGCGCGGAGGTCTGGAGCGCAGAGGGCCGCCGGAAGCTCCATCGGGTGACGGCGCGGGTCGTGCCCAATGTGCTGACGGTGGGGGCCGAGCGCTGGGTGCTGAACGCCCCGCTGGCGTTCGCGTATGGTCGGCTGGTGGTGATCGGCGGCGATAGCCAGCGGCTCCACGAGGAGCTGATCGTCGCTGGGGTGGATCTGGCCGACGGGCGCACGCGGCGGCTCACCCTCGCCCAGGTGCAGGCGGCCCTCGCCGCTGCGACCGATGGCGAACCTCCGGCGGCGCTGAAAGAAACACTGGCCGCCCGCTGGGCGCAGGTCGCTGGCCCGACGCTGAGCGCCCTGGAGGCCCGCGCCAAGGATCGCGCCGCCAGCCTCAGCCGACTGCTTGAGGAGCGCCGGGTGCAGGAGGCCGACGATATTGCCCGCATCCTCGACGAATTGGCGCGAGCGATTCGTGCCGAGCTGACCGTCGCCGAGCAGCCGGAGCAGTTGCACCTCGACATTTTTAGCGAGGCTGAGCGTGACCAGTACCGGCGCGATGTGGACGCGCTGCGCCTGCGACTGCGCCAGATCCCCGGCGAACTGACCTTGGAGCAGGCGGGCATTCTGCGGCGCTACGCCGACCCGCAGCCGCGCCTCTTTCCGGTCGCGGTGACGTTTTTGGTGCCGGAGCGGATGCTCTTTTAACGCAAAGGTGCAGAGAGGCAAAGGCGCAAAGGGTTGTAACCCATATGCAAGAGAACTCGCTCAGTCAGCAGATTATTGGTGCCGCGATTGAAGTGCATCGTACGCTCGGCGGGCCTGGCTTGCTGGAGAGTGTATACGAGGAAGCCCTGGCATGGGAGCTTCAGCATCAGGGGCTACAGTGCCAGCGACAAGTCATCGTACCGCTTACGTACAAAGGCCAGCGGCTCGCCGACCCACTACGCCTAGATCTCCTGGTTGAGAAACTGGTAATCGTCGAGGTTAAAGCTGTGGCAGCCTACAATACTATCTTTGAGACGCAGGCATTGACCTACCTCCGGCTCACGAACCTCCGGCTCGCCCTGGTGATCAACTTTGGTGAGAAGTACGTCAAAGATGGCGTGCATCGCGTCGTCAATAACCTTCAGTAAACGTTGCGCCTTTGCTTCTTCGCGTCTTTGCGTTAAGAGAAACATATGTCTATCGCCCGCCACCACGCCGAATGGCTCGCCCTGCTCGACATTTCGGGGCCGTTCCTTTCGCTGAAAACGCTGGTTGGTGCCTTCCCCCAGGGCCTCGATGCGCCCGATACGGAGGTGGCCCGCGAGCTGCGTCTAGCCTACGAGGAGTGGCTCGATAGCGCCTTCGGCACGCGGCCTGACCCTGCGCTTCAGCGGGTTTGGGTGGCGTGGGTTGTCCGGCGTGTGCTGGGGCTGCCGGATGCAATGGTACTCATCAGGGGTCAGGGGGGCGATACGAGTCCGATCTGGCAGCGGTTGACCGTTGCTGTGCCCGAGCATGGTGAGCTGTTGCGCCCCGACATGGTGATCGCTTCCACGGACGCCCCAGTTTTAACGCAAAGCCGCAAAGCCGCAGAGCCGCAAAGCGAAGAGAAGATTGAATTCTCTGCGTCTTTGCCGCTTGGCGACTTTGCGTTAGAAACTCCCAGGGTGCTCGTTCTGATTGTGCCGCCCGGTCAGGATCTGGAGAAGGCACCTGCCAGGGCGGTGTGGCAAGCCTCGCCCGCCACCCGGATGATGACCTTGCTGCGCGGCACGGGCGTGCGGCTCGGTCTGTTGACTAATGGCGAGCAGTGGATGTTGGTGGATCGCCCTGCGGACGAGAATTTCACCACCGGCTTCGCCTCGTGGTATGCCCGCCTCTGGCTCGATGAGCCGCTGACTCTGCGCGCCTTCCGCTCGCTGCTTGGTGCCCACCGCCTGTTCGGTGTGCCCGATGACCGGACATTAGAGGCGCTGCTGGCCGCGAGTGCCGACGACCGCCAAGAAGTCACCGACCAGCTTGGCTATCAGGTGCGCCGTGCGGTTGAGTTGCTCGTGCAGGCGATTGATCTGGCTGACCAGAATGCCAGCCGCTCGATTCTCACCGAGGTGCCCGAGGATCGGCTGTACGAGGCGGCGCTGGCGGTGATGATGCGGCTGGTCTTCCTGCTCTTTGCTGAGGAGCAGGGGCTGCTGCTGCTTGGCGATGATCTCTACGACCGGAATTACGCCGTCTCGACGCTGCTGGAGGCGCTGCGCCTCGACGCTGACCATAGCGGTGAGGAGGTGCTGGAGCGCCGTCACGATGCCTGGGGCCGCCTGCTGGCGATCTTCCGCGCCGTCTATGCCGGTTTCGACCACGATAAGCTGACGATGCCGGCCTATGGCGGGAGCCTGTTTGACCCCGACCGCTATCCGTTCTTGGAGGGACGGGCGGAAGTTTTAACGCAAAGAAGCAAAGAAGCAAAGCCGCAGGAGCCGGGCGTTTTAACGCAAAGAAGCAAAGAAGCAGAGCCGCAAAGGGAAGAGAAGATTGAATCCTCTGCGCCTTTGCAACTTAGCGCCTTTGCGTTAAAAGAGGCTGGCCCGCTGCTCATTTCCAACCGGGTGGTGCTGCACTTGCTGGAGGCGCTGCAGGTGCTGCGGGTGAAGCTGCGCGACGGCAGTCCCGCCGAGGCTCGGCGCGTCTCGTTTCGCTCGCTCGACATTGAGCAGATCGGCCACGTCTATGAGGGTCTGCTCGACCATACCGCCGTGCGGGCGACTGAGCCGGTGCTTGGCATTGTCGGCACCCGCAACCAGGAGCCGGAGATCGCCCTGGCCAAGCTGGAGACGTTTGTAACGCAAAGCCGCAAAGCCGCAAAGCCGGGCTTTTTAACGCAAAGCTGCGAAGAAGCAAAGCCGGGCTTTTTAACGCAAAGCCGCGAAGAAGCAAAGCCGCAAAGTGAGGAAATATTGGAGTCCTCTGCGCCTTTGCCGCTTAGCGCCTTTGCGTTAGAACCATTGCTCACCTTTCTGCGCGAGGAGACTGGCCGCAGCGAGAGCGCCTTGAAGAAGGCGCTCGCTACGCAGCCTGACGCCTTCCGCGCCTCGCAGTTGCGCGCCGCCTGCGGCAACGATGCGGCGCTCTACGCCCGTGTGCTGCCCTTCGCTGGTCTGGTGCGCGATGATGACTATGATCACCCTACGGTCATTCCCGCTGGCAGTGTCTATGTCACCGCTGGCACCGAGCGCCGCGCTACCGGCACGCATTACACGCCCCGCTCGCTCACCGAGCCGATTGTGCAGCATACGCTGGAGCCACTGGTCTACGTTGGCCCCGCCGAGGGGTTGCCGAAGGCGCAGTGGCAGTTGCGCCCTGCCGCCGACTTGCTGCGCCTGACGGTCTGCGATATGGCGATGGGCAGCGGGGCGTTTCTGGTGCAGGCGTGTCGCTATCTGAGTGAGCGGCTTGTTGAAGCCTGGGAACAGGAGGAGTCGGACGCTTTAACGCAAAGAAGCAAAGAAGCAAAGCCGCAAAGGGAAGAAATGTTAGAGTCCTTTGCGGCTTTGCCCCTTAGCATCTTTGCGTTAGAGTCTTCCGCGTCTTTGCTCCTTGGCGACTTTGCGTTAAAAACAGATGCCGATGAGCGTCTCGTCTACGCCCGCCGCCTTATCGCTGACCGCTGTCTCTACGGCGTGGATAAGAACCCGCTGGCGGTGGAGATGGCGAAGCTCTCGCTGTGGCTGATTACGCTGGCGAAAGGTCGCCCGTTTTCGTTCCTTGACCACGCGCTGCGCTGTGGCGACTCGCTGCTCGGCATCAGCGATGTGGAGCAGTTGCTGAACTGGTCGCTGGCAGCCGGTCATGCAACGCAAAGAAGCAAAGAGGCAAAGGCGCAAAGCGAAGAAGATATAAAAACCGCTGCGGCTTTGCCCCTTCGCGCCTTTGCGTTAAACCGAACACACTCGACGCAGTACAGCCTGATTCGCCCGCAGGTGGAGCAGGCGCTGGCGGTGGCGTTGCACGAGCGCCACAAGATTGCGGCGACTCCGGTGCGCGAGGCCCGCGATGCGGATCTCAAGGCGGGTTGGCTAAGTACGGCTGATGCGGCGCTGGCCTTGGTGCGCCTGGGTGCCGATTTGCTAGTTGCCGCTGAGTTGCACGCCGATAAGGGCATGCGCGAGTCGCTGCGTACCGCTTGGCTGGCCCGCTTTTCGCTGCTGCTGAGCGCCGCTGAGGATACCCGCGCTACGCGCTTTACCCCTGACGGGCAGACTGAGGCAGCGAACCGTGAGGCGTTCGCGGTGCTACGCGCTGAGGCGGATCGCTATCTGGCGGGGCGTAGGCCGTTTCATTGGCCGCTGGAGTTTCCTGAGGTGTTTGTGGAGTCGGATGTTTTAACGCAAAGCCGCAAAGATGCAAAGGAGTCGGATGTTTTAACGCAAAGCCGCAAAGATGCAAAGGAGTCGGATGTTTTAACGCAAAGCCGCGAA
>CAIWXH010000163.1 GCA_903916565.1 uncultured Oscillochloris sp.
GCAGTTGCTTCTGCATCAGACGGAGTTGGCTCAGGCTGAACAGGCTGAGTTGGCGCTTGAGCAGGCGCTTGAGCAGGCCCGGATGCTACGGGCCGAGAAGAGCCACGTCTACCACAATGCGGTGAAGCGCGCCCGGTCACATGTGGTCGTCCAGTACGGCCCCGACTCTGCCGCTGTGGCCTTGGTCGGGATGACGCGCAAGTCGGAGCGCAAGCGACCAAGCAAGCGCCAGCCCAAGGCGTAGGCTGCAGCATCGCATCTGCCCCTCTCCCGCTTGGCCCCTCTCCCTCGGCGGGGAGAGGGGCAATCTGTGCATGCCGCCCCGCGTGGTATCATTGCCCGCTATGAGCGTCAATCCTCTGCGTGACGGGCGACCGCTTAGGGTCGCGATGCTGGCCCGCGTGGTCTTCCCTCTCCACGGCTACGGCGGGATCGAGCGCCACGTCTTCCACTTGGTCACCCATCTGACCAAGCTGGGCGCCGCTGTCACGCTCTACGTGCAGACGACCGCTGACGGTCGTGTGGCGACGGCGGAGCAGTTTCCAACAGCGGGTGACGGCCTCCTGTCGGTGGTGCAACTCCGCTACGACTACACCTCGCCAGCCCTGCCGCCGAACAGCATCCTCGGGCGCCAGATGAACTACCCGTGGTACACATGGCAACTGGGGCGCACCGCCGCCGCCGCCGTGCGCCAAGGCAGCTTCGACATCGTCCACAGCCAGGGTTTATGCGCCACGGGCTACGGCGCGATCCGCGTGCGCGACCCGCTGCTGCGACGGGTGCCCTTTGTCGCCAACCCACACGGTATGGAGGAGTTTCGCACCCCTGACTGGCGCAAGTGGCTGGCCTACGCCCCCTTCCGCGCCCTGTACGCCTATGGTCACCGCTGCGCCGACCGGGCTATCGCCACCGACGCCTGCACGCAAGACGATCTGCCGCGCTACCTGGGGGTAGACCCGCGCCGCGTTGCGGTTATCCCCTCGGCGATTGACGTGGACGAGTGCCTGGGACACGTGCGTCCGGCGCTGCGGGCCGAGTTGCGCGCCCGTCTCGGTCTCAACCAGGCCGATTTGGCCCTGCTGAGTGTGGCGCGTCTGGAGCGTAACAAGGGCTTTCATGTGCTGATTGAGGCGCTGGCCTGCCTGGCGGGCGAGTTGCCGCCGCGCTGGCGCTGGCTGCTCGTCGGTAACGGGAAAGAGCGTGCGAACCTGGAGGCGCAGGCCCATCAGGCCGGAATCGCCGGGCACGTCACCTTCGTGGGCCGTCTTGACGATGACGAACTGCACAGTCTGTACGAAGAGGTCGATCTGGTGATCCACCCGACGCTCTATGAAGGGAGCAGCCTCGTCACGCTAGAGGGGCTGATTCACCGCAAGCCGATGGTCGCCTCGGCAGCGGGCGGCATCCCCGACAAGATATTTAATGGCCGCAACGGCTACTTGGTGCGCCCCGGCGACGTGGACGACCTAGCGGCGAAGCTGCGCCTGGCCCTGGCTCAGCGCGAGCGCTGGCCCGCCTGGGGCGAAGAGAGTGTACGGATTGTGACGAGCACATTCGATTGGCCGGTGGTCGCTCGCAAGACGGTGGATCTGTACACGGAACTGCTGGCCCCGTAAGCTAAGGGGTCAGGGGTCGGGTTTCAGGGGTCAGGGGTGAGGCCACACGCAGCCGAAAGCTCTGCGTGTGCCGAAACGGCAACCTAGCCGCGAATGTTGGTTGGGCCAAGGCGTTACGTTCGTTATGCGCGCTGCAGCAACGCCGACAGAGGAAAACGACGATGAACAACCCAGAGAGTTGGCCGCGCAAACTGGTCGTGATCGGCGGTGGCGGCGGGGTAAGCCAGGTGCTGCTGGGCGCACGCACTTCCTTCGCGATGCTTACCGGCGTGATTGCGGTAACGGACACTGGTCGCAGCACGGGTACTGCCCGCGCCATTGCCGCGATGCCGGCCCCTGGCGACCTGCGGAACACCCTGGCGGCCCTGGCGCACGACCCCGACTCGCGGCTGGCCCGTCTGATGCAGCACCGCCTCAGCTCATCTGCGGTACCGGCCCTCGACGGGATGGCGTTCGGCAATCTGATGATCGCCGCCCTGACCCAGCTAACTGGCGACTTCGGCGCGGCGATCACGACCGTGAGCGAGCTGCTGGATTGCACTGCCCAGATCCTGCCCATCTCGACGGTAAACACCCAACTCTGCGCCGAGCGCGAAGATGGCAGCCTTGCCGAGGATGAATTAGCGGTGCGTGCCCCAAACCAAGCACCAATCCGACGGCTTTACCTGAGCCCGGCGGACGCCCCAGCCAACCCGGCGGTGCTTGAGGCTATTGCCGAAGCTGATGTGGTAGCCATCGGCCCTGGCAGCTTCTTCACCTCGGTGCTGGCGACGCTCCTCTTCAACGGACTTATCGCGGCGCTGCGTCAGACGCGGGCGACGGTAGTCTTTATCTGCAACTCGACCACGCAGCCGGGCCAGACCGACGGCTTTACGGTACTCGATCATGTGCGACGGCTGGTTGATCTGCTTGGCCCTGGCACACTCGACACGGCTCTGATCAGTCGTGGCGAGCAGATCAGCCCACACGTTGTCGCGCAGTACGCCGCCGACGGGCTGCACCTGCTACGCCCCAGCGCTGACGAGCTAACAGCCATCGGCACCCTCGGGGTCACCCCGCTGGTGCGCGATCTGGCCGAGGTCACCGAGGGCAAACGCACGCTCTGGAACAAGCAGGATACGATTAGGCACGACCCAACCCTGATGGGGCTGGCCCTGCTGCAACTGGCCCTAGAGCGGGTGAGGTAGACGCACGCCAACGAGGGTCACGTCAACGTCACCCGCCTATGGGGAAGAAGCCCTATACGCATCAAGTTAAGCAAACGGGAAGCATCGCATGTATGATGGATGGGTGTAAACACCCCCTCAGTACCGGAGCTTCCCGATGTCGAGCATACCACAGGTCGCAACCGCCATGGAGCATGTGTTGACCACCATCGCCCGCCAGGCTGCCCGCACGACAGGCTTTATCCAGCGCTAGCGCGCCTTTGATGGCGCGCAGTTCGTGCAGACCCTGGTCTTCGGTTGGCTGTCCAACCCGCAGGCCACCACCGAGGAACTGGCGGCGCTGGCCGCCGATCTGGGCGTGACGATCTCGCCCCAGGGGTTGGCCGACCACTTCACCGACCCGGCGGTGGCATGTCTGGAGCAGGTGCTGCAGGCCGCCATTGCCCAGGTGATCGCGGCGGATCCGCTGACCATCCCGCTGCTGGACCGCTTTCCGGCGGTGCTGCTCCACGACCGCACCACCATCAGCTTGCCCGATGCGCTGGACACGTGGTTTCGCGGCGGTGGCGGCAGCCACGGCCAAGTGGCGGCAGCCCTGAAGGCCCACCTGCGCCTGGAACTCCGCACGGGTCAGGTGGAAGGCCCCGTGTTCCAGGATGGGCGGGCGTCCGACCGGGCGGTCGGGTTCCGGCGCCGCCCGCCGGTTGGCGCGCTGACGTTGCGCGACCTGGGCTTCTTTCAATTGGACGATATGGCCGCCGATCAGCGCGACGGACGGCACTGGCTCAGCTATCTCAAGCCCAACACGGTGGTTTTCTACGCGGGCCAGCGGCTCGATTTGTCCACCTTCCTGCCCACGCAGGGGGACGCCACCGTTGATCTGGTGGTGACGGTGGGGGGTGCGCCAGCGCGTGCCATGCCGCCTGTTGGCCGTGCCCGTGCCCGAGGACGTGGCCGAGCAGCGGCACACGCGTATGCAGAAGGAGGCCCGCGACAAAGGGACGCGGGTGCGTCCCGAACGGCTGGTGTTGTGTGCCTGGACGATCATCAGTACGACGCTGGATGCGGATCAGTTGACCGTGACGGAGGCGCTGGTGCTGCTCAAGCTGCGCTGGCAGCTTGAGCAGCACCAGTGTCTGAAAACCGGCTGTCGTGTGGAACTATAATGGCCCACACGTATGACCATGTCTTTTTGCACGATTGGGCCACACCGCGCGAGGCCCGCCAGTCCCTGGGTCAGTTTATCCACACCGATAACGAGCGGCGGCTCCACCAGTCCTTGGGCTATCGTCCGCCGGCAGAGGTCTACTTCGCCAAGACTGCCACCGAGCCCGCCGACTCGTCCGCGCTCGCCGGTCGGTGCAGGGGCGTCAGCCTACCACGCTGCTCCAAGCCGCTGCGCGCATCCATCTATAGTGGCCTCGGTGGGGCCTGGATGTGGCGTGGTGCGGACCGCCTGTCGGCACCGGCTCAGGCATCGCTCGCAAATGCGCCCCCAGCATTGGTTCGGTGCGTGGCGACTCCCAACGGCGGTGATCGAGGAATGGCTGGATCCCTCAGCGTAATGCCCATCGTCGCCACGTCGAGTCCAGGAAGGCTGTCTAGGTCGAGATCAGGATGGTTTGTGGTGTCGAGCGCCTCGTCATCGTCGAACGAGTCGTCGTCTGGAGGTTCGGGGCGGTGGAGTGAGGGCATCGGTATCCTAACTGTTCACCGTACGCAGTCAAACCTCGTACCCATCACGCAGCATCTAAGTAGTGCCACACCCAGCCTGATGCGACGGTCTGGTCGCCTTCATCTGGAGCAGGCTGATGCGGTGTTGCGGTCGTCACTGCGGTACCTGCTTGGGCAGCGGTCGCTTGAGGCCGTTGAAATGGGTGGGCAACACCTGCTTCTCGTGCTGCAGGCGTCCGGCGACGATGCCGGGGGCGATGCCAAGCGCGGCGGCAAAGCGCTCGATTTCGCTGGTACTGAACGGCCCACTGCGCCGCTGGAGATAGGCCCGCAGCGCGTCGGGCGGGATGAGGAAGTCGGGTGCGCGTAGCTGCTGCGACGCGGGTCAAAGAGCTGAAGGCGGGCAAATGGTCAACCCGCCCTACAGCGTCAGCTCGCCGCGCAGCACCACCACCGCGCTGCCGCCCACGCGCACCGTCGTCATCGCCTCGGGCGGGCCGACAACCTCCACCGTCGCTTGCCCCGGTCGTCCCATCCAATGCCCCTGTTCAGCCACCCACGTCGGCGTCTCAAGCAGCCCGTAGCGCCAGAGGTACGCGGCCATCCCGCCGGTTGCCGAGCCAGTGAACGGGTCTTCGGGCGAGTCTGGCGGCACGCCA
>CAIWXH010000164.1 GCA_903916565.1 uncultured Oscillochloris sp.
GCCGCTATCCGTGGGGCGATGATGCGCCAACACCAGAGCATGCGAACTATACTGATACCGCAATTGGAACCACCTCGCCGATTGGCTGTTTCCCGGCTGGCGCGGCAGCGTGCGGCGCAGAGGATCTGGCGGGCAATGTGTTAGAGTGGCTGGCAACCCCGCCCGCGCGACCGCAGCAGGCGACACCAGAAAAAGACTTTACACTTTCGTCGTATACCCTCCTTTCTGGTAGTGCGTTCTGGCGTGAAGAAGCACAATTGTGCTGCGGCTCCCGCAACAGGGACAACCCGAACGGCTGGAACATCGACAGGTCATTTCGGGTGATTTGGCCCGAGCGCGCATCGGAATGAGGCTTCTGGATGCTGAATTCTGGCTTCTGGCTTCTGTTCTCCTGAATCCTTGGGGGTCTGGGGGCTACGCCCCCAGCCGCGCGCAGCGCGGAATCGCGGTGTAAAGAATATCACATAGAAGGGGATGTCCATGTCCACGTTGCTCCAGCGCCTGACGGAGTATCTTGCGGCCCCGAGTACGATGGACCTTGCTGAGGCCGTGCCGCTCGGCGTACTCGCTGGTGCGAGTGCTGCGACCATCGCCGCGATCATTGGGCTGCCAGCCTTCGCCTCAACAGGCTTGGGGGTTATTCTCGGCGGTCTCGCTGTCAACTTCACCTCCGCACTGATCGACAACATCCTGAACGCCACCAGCGACCGCGAGCGGCGAAAGCTGATCCAGCAGGGCCTACAGGCTGGCGACCCGCAGGTGCAGACCCTGGTCGCTGGGGCGATGGTGTACGCCGGGCCGGATGTGGCCGGTGCCCTCCCCCTGGCCGACCGCACGGATCTGGTCGCGGCCCTGGAGCAGGGCATGCGGGAGGCGGGTGGCCCCCTTGCGGCCATCGCCCCACGCTACGCCGCCGCCCTGTGTGCGCCCAATGCCGATTGGGCGGCGCTCCAGGGCACGCTTGGACGTGAACTGGAGATGACGAGACAGATCGTACGTGTGGGGAAACAGGGGAAGATCAAGGAGGTCGATCAGGACGTTACGCGGCGCAAAGGTTCGATCGAACAGATCCTAGAGGGTGGGGACGGCGCGGAGATCAGCGGTAGTACGCAGACGGTCACTGGGGCTCGCAAATCCCGCCGCGATCCTGCCCCACCGGCACCCAGCGCCAGCGCGCCGCTGCCGACCGCAACCCCCGAGGCCCGCGCCCCGCTCCCCGCCACCCTGAGCGCCGACGGCGTCCACTTCAGCTACGGCCACGCCCTGATCATCGGCGTGGGCGCGTATCAGCACCCGCGCCTGCGGGCGGTTGGCACGGTGACGAACGACGCCCGTGCGCTGGCGGCGCTGCTGCGCGACCCGCAGCGGGCCGCCTACCCGGACGATCAGGTGACGGTGCTACTGGATGCCACCGCGACCAAGGCCCGCATCCTCACCGAACTGGAGACGCTGGCCCAGCGTCTGGCGGGCGCACCCGGCGGCACCGCCCTGATCTGCTTCGCCGGTCACGGCGAGCCGGTGGCGGGCAGCTATGCGCTGTTGCCGTATGATGCCGACCCGCAGCAGTTGGCAACAACGACGATCACCGCCGAAGCGTTCCACCACGCCATCGCGACGATTCGCACCCACGCCACGCGACTCGTGGTGCTGCTCAACTGCTGTCACGCGGGCGGCGTCGGCGACGAAGTGTTAGAGGCAGGCACTCCGGCGCTCATCGGGGCCGCGCCGCCGCCGGAATTCTACCGACCGCTGGCGGTGGGCAGCGGCCA
>CAIWXH010000165.1 GCA_903916565.1 uncultured Oscillochloris sp.
ACGGTGTCGCCTGCACGATCCGTGTCGAGCGCGGGATGGGCATCGCCGCCGCGTGTGGGCAGCTCGCTGGCGTGCTTCCGCCGCCGCCTTCGCAGCTCAGTTCCACCAGTTGAGCCGCGCCAAGCCGGAAGAATCTCACGCCAAGCCGCCAAGCCGCCAAGCCGCCAAGCCAACTTGACCGTTTGCGACATGCCGCGCCAAGCCAGAAGAATCTCGCGCCAAGCCGCCAAGCCGCCACCCGTTTCATGTGGATGCGGCAAATCTCCAATCTGCAATCTCCAATCTGCAATCCTAGAGAATCGCTTATGTCAGCCTCGCTTGCTCGTCCAGGTCAGCGCCCGTTACGCACCGTCGCGCGGAATGTCGGGCTAGCGGCAAGCGCCTATCGGCTCTTGGTGCTTGCGCTGGCGCTCTTCACGCTCACGGCATGCACCAGCCAGAGGATTCAGCCAGCGCCCACGGTACTGCCCGTCCAGACGCTGCCAGCGGGCGCGGGCGGCACGCTGATCATGGCCCTTGGCCCGCGTGACCCGACGACACTTGACCCGGCGCTGGTTGGCGATGTGACGAGCGCCCAGATCGTCAATCAAATCTTCAGTGGCCTGGTGCGACTCAATGCCAAGCTGGAGGTCGAGCCGGATCTGGCCGAGCGCTGGGCGCTGTCGGCAGATGGGCGCACCTACACCTTCACTTTGCGCCCCACCGCCTGCTTTGCCGATGGCACACCGATCACCGCCGAGGATCTGCGCTATAGCCTTGAGCGAGCGACCAACCCGAGCCTGGCCCGTTCGTTGCCCGCCCGCACCTATTTGGGCGATATTGTCGGTGTGCGCGAGAAGATTGAGGGCAAGGCCAAGACGATTAGCGGTGTGCAGGTGCTGAACGAGCGCACGCTCGCACTCACGATTGATGCGCCCAAGAGCTACTTTTTGTCTAAGCTGTCGCACCCTACCGCCTTTGTCATTGATCGGCGGGCCGTTGAATCTGGCGGTGCCACGTGGACTGAGTCCCCCAATGGCAGCGGCCCCTTTGCCATCGAGACGTGGCGGCACGACCAGTTACTCGTGCTGGCCCGCAACCCGAACTACTCCCACGACCTAGCGAAGCTCGACCGGCTGCGCTTTTTGATGGGCGCGGCGGCAGGCAACTCGATGGTACTCTACGAGCAGGGCAAGCTTGATGTCGTTGACGTGAGCTCGGTCAACTTGGCGCGGGTGCAAGATCAGAGCAACCCGCTCTCGCACGAACTGGTGAGCGTGCCGCAGCTCTCGCTCTTCTACCTGGGGCTGAACGTGACTCGTCCGCCCTTCGACGATCCGAAGGTGCGCGAAGCCTTCACCCTGCTGATTGACCGGGCGAAGCTGGCCGAGGCGACGCTGAGCGGCGGGGCGCAGCCCGCCTATGGGGTGTTGCCGCCGGGGATGCCGGGCTACGACCCGGCGATTACGCCGGTGGGCGCTGATCCCGAGCGGGCGCGGGCGCTCATCGCCGAGTCGCGCTATGGCAGTGTCGCGGCGCTGCCGCCCATTGTCGCCTATGGCAGTCAGGCGGGGACGCTGCGCGATGTGGCGAAGGAGATCCTGGGGCTGACGATTGAGGTGCGCGACTACGAGAGTTCCGGCGACTACTTCGCTGCGCTCAGTCAGGCGCAGTTTCAGATCTACGGCAGCGGCTGGATCGCCGACTACCCTGACCCCGAGAACTTCCTCGATGTCCTCTTCCGCACGGGCAGCGGCGAGAATCATACCGCCTACGCGAGCGCCGAGGTTGATGCGCTGCTTGATCAGGCGGCGGTCGAGACTGATGCGCCTAAGCGCTACGAGCTGTACCGTCAGGCCGAGCGGCGCATTTTGGCCGATGCCTCGATGGTGCCGCTGTATCACGATGTCGCCCACACGCTGATCAAGCCGTATGTGCGCGGGCTTGAGGTGACGCCGATGGGAATTCTCAGTTTCGCAACGGTTGAGTTGGTGCGGTAGACAAGGTGTCAGGTGCTAGGTGTCAGGTTTCAGGTTGAGCGCAGCAGCAAGCGCTGTGTGCGCCGAAATAGCAAAGCATCTACGCACCTTGTCTTAGGGGCAAGCGCCCCACGCGAGTCAGAGAGAATAAAGCGATGGCAGTCCCATCCGGGTCGCGAAGCCGGGGGACTGAAGTCCCCGGCTCTTGGGTAGGAAGGCCGCCTACGCGGCCTCGCTGAGCCTGCGAAGGCAGGCTTCGTCAACGCAGAGCCGGGGACTTCAGTCCCCCGGCGGGCGGGTTCGGACGGGAACGGCGCTTCACAACCTCTGTAGGATTGCTATATGGCGAAAGTTCAGAACATTAAGGGGATGCGCGATCATCTGCCGCAGGCGATGCTTCTGCGCCAGTATATTCTGGAGACGGTGCGGCGGGTCGCTGAGCGTCACGGCTTTGAGCCGCTGCAAACGCCGGTGGTTGAGTATGCCGAGGTGCTTGAGGGTAAGCTCGGTGACGACGAGAAGCTGATCTACCGCTTTACGGATCACGGGGAGCGTGGCCTTGCGCTGCGCTATGACCAGACGGTGCCCCTGGCGCGGGTGGTGGCGCAGTACGCGGGCCAGTTGGCGCTGCCTTGGCGCCGCTACGCCTACGGGCCAAGTTATCGCGGTGAGCGTCCCGCCCGTGGGCGCTACCGCGAGTTCTACCAGTTCGACGCCGATATTGTCGGCAGCGGCTCGCCCCTGGCCGACGCCGAGATTGTGGCGCTGCTGACCGAGTCGCTGGAGGCGCTGGGCTTCCCCGGTTTCACCACGCTGCTGAACCACCGCCAGATCATCGGTGGAATCGCCCGGACAAGCGGTCTGGACGAGACGTCGGCAGGCGGCGTTTATCGCGCCATTGATAAGTTTGACAAGCTAGGCGCTGACGGGGTGCTTGCCGAGTTGCTGCGAATGGGCGTGGCCCCCGCCGCCGCTGACCAAATCCTCGCCCTGGTGCAGATTGATGGCACCCCTGGCGAGGTGCTCGCTGCGCTGGCGGAGCGCCTGGGCGCTGATGCGCGGGCCACGGCGGCGATCACCAACCTGTGGGCGATTATTGACGCCTTGGGCCAGATGGGCGTCAGCCCTGAGCGCTACCGGGTCGCGCCGCGCTTGGCCCGTGGCCTCTCGTACTACACCGGCCTCGTGTTCGAGGCAAACACGCCCCACTGGCCCGAGGGTTCGCTGCTGGGCGGCGGGCGCTACGACGAGCTGATCGGCCAGTTTGCGGGTCGGCCCATTCCTACGGTTGGTCTGGCGTTTGGCCTTGACCGCCTGCACGATGTGATGGAGGAGCTGGGCCTTGGCCCGCGCCCCGCCACAACTGCGGTCGCCTACGTCACTGTCTTCGGCCCTGAGCAGGCGGCGGCGAGTTTGGCGCTTGCCCGCGAGCTACGGGCTGGTGGCGTCAACACACTGATCAGCCTGGAGACGGGCGCGCTGGGCAAGCAGTTCAAGGAGGCCGACCGCAAGGGTGTGCGCTTCGCCCTGGTGCTTGGCCCCGACGAGCTGACCCGTGGTGAGGTGGTGGTCAAGGATTTGCGCGGGGGCGGCCAGCGCTCGTTGCCCCAGGCTGAGGTGGTCGCCGCGCTGCTGGCGGAGTGAGCCAAGGTGTCAGGGGCTAGGGGTCAGGTTTCAGGTTTCAGGCCGAACGACGCTTGCTGCTGCGCTCGGTCTGAAACCTGAAACCCGGTACCTGAAACCTGCCTAACCGCTACACCCCATCGGGCAGGCTGAACATCCCGTCGGCAGCGGGCGCAAACGGGTGCGCCGCCACGATGGCGTCACGGTTGAGCGGGCCGTAGAGGTGCGGGAAGCGCTGACCTGGCTCCGACTCTTCGTAGCGCAGCTCGGCGGCGAGGCGGTCTTCCGCGACGGCCAGCAGCACCAGGCCGCTCTGCCCGCGATAGAAGCGGTTCGCCACCCAAAGCACTTGGGCCAAGGTCGAAAGATGGATGAAGCCCTCGCTGGCGAGCGAGTCGGCGGTGTAGGTGCCGGTGCGCTGCGTGGTTTCCCAGGCGCTGGCCGATGTGATGTGGTAGATCAAAGCTGGTCAAGCTCCTGAAGGGTGGCGACGGTGTGCAGGTCGCTTAGGTCGGCACCAAGACCGACGAGCGACTGGGCGACCTCGGGCCTGATTCCGGCCAGAATGGTCTGGGCACCCATCAGGCGGGTGGCCTGGACGACGCGCAGCAGACCCGCCGCGACGTGGGTGTCGATCATAGCGATGCCCGTCACGTCGAGCACGACCGTGTGGGCGTGCGCGCGCTCGACGTGGCTGAGAATGGTGCTGAGGATTTGGTCGGCGCGTTGGCTGTCAATATTGCCCACCAGCGGCACCACCAGCGTCCCGGCGCGGATCGGAATCACCGGGATGGACATCTCGGCGACGAGCTGATCCAGCGCTTGTTGGGCCTGCAGGCTGGTCTTCAGCTCGGCGGCGGCAGCGCGGTACTCATCGGCGATCTGGTGCAGCGCGCTGGTGCGCTCCTCGACGCGGGTTTCGAGCAGGGCGTTGCTGGCCGCAAGGTTGTGGATGGCCGCCTCGGCCTCGGCGCGGGCCGTCTGGGTCTCGTGCATTGCCACCCTGATACTACGGGCACCCAGGTAGCCGATCAGGGCGACGCCAATCATCAGCAGGCTGCTGTTGCTCAGCGTCTCGAACCAGATCGGATCGGCGCGGCGCTCGGGTGAGAAGGTGGCGTGGGCGAGGAAGTTACTGACCAAGCAGATCGGCAGCACCGCCCAG
Source organism: uncultured Oscillochloris sp. (assembly GCA_903916565.1). Taxonomy (GTDB): domain Bacteria; phylum Chloroflexota; class Chloroflexia; order Chloroflexales; family Chloroflexaceae; genus CAIWXH01. The sequence goes on from CAIWXH010000165.1 coordinate 4,747, forward strand.
ATCTGAGCCGGTGGGAGCAGCACGCTGGCGAGGAGGATCGCCAAGATGAGGAAGAAGGGCAGGCTGGGTGTGGTGGGATTGAGCACGATGAGCCCCAGGCTGGTGACGATGCTGACGCCAATCACGATGAGCGTGGCGAGGCGCACATGTCCGGCGCGGGCCAGGACTGCGCCACTCAAGAAGAGTACAACTGCGCCTGCCAGCAGCGCTAATGCCTCTAGTGCTGCGTGTTCGCTCCATGCGGCGGGAAGAAAGATGGCACACAGGAGGCTCATCCCGCTGGCGATGATGATCGTGTTGTGGGCACGACGCTGGTTCTCAAGGCTGTCGGATTGGGCGACGATTGTGCTAGAGTCGTTGAGGCGCATACGGCGTCCGGTGTTTCGCCAGGGCGTTTGCTCAGATCGGCGCGGGGGGTGTACGCCGGAACTATAACATAGGTCGCTACGACGACCCGCGAAAGGCCCGTCGATGGCGCGTCCGCTGATGGTGCTTGCGCTGGCCGTCGCCAGCTTTTTGGCCGCCCAGGGCACGGGGATCAGGCTCTTCTTTCACCTGAGCTACCTGCTGCTGGCGTTGCTCATCCTCTCGTTCCTGTGGGCTTGGCTCAACCTGCGCGGCCTTGAGGTTCAGCGCGAGAGCTTGACCCAGCGGGCGACGGTTGGCGAGTACGCCCGCGAGCGGATCAGTCTCCGTAATCGCTGGATTCTGCCCAAGCTCTGGGTCGAGCTGCGCGACGAGTCGGATCTGCCCCAGCACGGGGTTGGCTTTGTCGCCTCGCTGGGCGGATTCGGGCGCGAGCGCTGGCTGGCCCGGACGCTCTGCACGCACCGGGGGCGCTTTCGCCTTGGGCCGGCCATGCTGTTTAGCAGCGACCCGTTTGGGATTGTGCGCCTGCGCCGCCGCGTCCAGTCGGCCAACGAGATTCTGGTCTACCCGCAGACGGTGGATTTGCCCACGTTCACGCTGCCCGGCGCCGATCTGCCCGGTGGTCAGGCCACGCACGCCCGCACCTTTAACGTCTCGCCGAATGTGTCTACGGTGCGCGAGTACGCGCCGGGCGACAGTATGAACCGCATCCACTGGCGCTCGACCGCCCGCACCGGGCACCTGATGGTCAAAGAGTTCGAGCTCGACCCGAGCGCCGAGGTCTATCTGGTGCTGGATATGCAGGAGCGGGCCGTGGTGCGCGATGTGCGTGCCGCCGCTATGTTTGCCGCCGAGGAAGCTGCACGCGCCCGCAGTCCGTGGTGGGGGCGCACGCCGCACGAGCAGCGTGAGCTGAAGGCCAGTCTCGATAGCACCGAGGAGTACGCGGTGATGGTGGCCGCCTCGCTGGCCCGCACGCTGCTGGCGCAAAATCGGGTGGTCGGCTTTGTCGCCTGGGGCCAGCATCACGAGGTCATTCCCGCCGAGCGCGAGGCGCGTCAGCTCTTCAAGATCCTTGAGGCGCTGGCGGTGCTGCGGGCACAAAGCCCCCAGTCGCTGGCCGAGGTGCTGCTGGCCGAGAGCGCACGCTTCGGGCGGCACTGCTCGCTGGTACTGATCACCTCGTCGCTCGACGAGCGCTGGCTCGACGCGCTGCAGCAGCAACTCTACCGAGGGGTGCGGGCGGTGGTGATCTTTGTCGATCCGCAGAGCTTTGGCGGCTGGCGCGACCCCGAGCCGCTGCTGCGGCACTTGGCCGCGCTGCGCGTGCCGACCTATCGGCTGAAGCAGGGGCAGCCGCTGGCCGAGGGGCTGAGCCGCGATGCGGCGGCGTGAAAGCCCGCCGGGGGGCTGGCGGTTTTTGTTCATGTTGAAACCGCGCAGCCCTCACCCCCCAACCCCCTCTCCCAGAGCGGGAGAGGGGGAGCCGGACGCATCCTGCTGCGGTATCTCCCCTCGCCCCTTGAGGGAGAGGGGCCGGGGGTGAGGGGTAAAAGGCAACCATGCCACCGCCCTAGCGCAGCGGCGTGAAAGTTGACGCGCCGCGCTGCAATCGGCTACAATGCGGCCCAGCATGTTTTGAGTGACGCTATCTTTGCGACGGGGACACCCCCGCCGCTGTGCTTGGTTACAGTTTATGCAGAAGCTTACCGCCGCTGAGATCCGCGCGCGCTACCTGGCGTTTTTCGAGCGCCACGGCCATACGATTGTCCCCAGCTCGCCGCTGGTGGTCGCCGATGACCCGACGCTGCTCTTCGCCAACTCGGGCATGGTGCAGTTCAAAGATGCGTTTCTGGGCATCGAGAAGCGCCCGTACAGCCGGGCCACGACGGCCCAGAAGTGCCTGCGCGTCAGTGGCAAGCACAACGATCTTGAGGAGGTCGGCCCTTCGCCACGCCACCAGACGTTCTTCGAGATGCTTGGCAACTTTTCGTTTGGCGACTACTTTAAGGCCGACGCGATTAAGCTGGCCTGGGAACTGCTGACGCAGGAGTTTGCGCTACCGGTTGAGCGCCTGTGGTTCACGGTGTTTGAGGGTGACGCCGAGGTGCCAGCCGACGAAGAGGCGGCCCGCCTGTGGATTGAGCAGGGCGCCGACCCGAGTCGCGTGCTGCGCTTTGGGCGCAAAGATAATTTTTGGGTGATGGGCGACACCGGCCCCTGCGGCCCCTGCTCCGAGATCACGATGTACCTTGGCGACGATCTGGCGCAGATGCGGCCAGAGGGCGTAAACTCGGATGACCCTGATTATGTCGAGATCTGGAACAACGTGTTTATGCAGTACGACCGGGCGACGATGCAGCCGCTGCCGCGCCC
>CAIWXH010000166.1 GCA_903916565.1 uncultured Oscillochloris sp.
ACAACAATCGTTTGACATTCGCGGTGAATGCTGCTACCCTTAGCTCGTCGGGGCGTGGCTCAGCCCGGTAGAGCACCGCGTTTGGGACGCGGGGGTCGTGGGTTCAAATCCCTCCGCCCCGACCAATACCCGCCCCTCTACGGGGGCCAAAGACGCCGGTTGTCAGCGCGCAAGCGCCGGCACCGGCGTTCGTGCTGCGGAGCGCTATGGCGACAATTCTGCTGGTCGAAGATGAACTCACCCTGGCCGAGACGCTGCGCTACAACTTCGAGCGCGAGGGCTACACCGTCCTCCTCGCCGCCGACGGCGTCCAGTGCCTAGAGCTGGCCCGCCGCGAGCAGCCAAATCTGATTATGCTCGACATTATGCTCCCCCGCCTCGACGGCTTCTCGGTCTGTCGCATCCTGCGCCAAGAGAGCGATGTCCCGGTGATGATGCTCACCGCCCGTCAGGACGAGGTGGACCGCATCGCGGGCCTTGAGCTGGGCGCCGACGACTATATCAGCAAGCCCTTCAGCCTGGGCGAACTGCTGGCTCGCGTACGGGCGATCATGCGCCGCACCGAGCGCCAGCCGCGTGGCCTCAGCCGCGAGGTCCTCACCGCTGGCCCGCTCAAGGTCGATACCAGTAGCCGCCGCGCCTGGCGCGAGAGCGACGAGCTGACCCTGCCCCAAAAAGAGTTTGACCTGCTCACCTGCCTGATCCGTAATCGCGGCATCGCGCTCTCCCGCGACCTGCTGCTTGAGCGGGTCTGGGGTTCCGATTTCATCGGCGACAGCCGCACCGTCGATGTGCATATTCGCTGGCTGCGCGAGAAGATCGAGCCTGACCCGGCGCGCCCGCGCTACATCCAGACTGTGCGTGGCATTGGCTACCGCTTCGAGACGCCCGCAGCGTGACCACCCTTACACTTAGCCTCACCCTGGCCCTCGTCGCCAGCCTGGGCCTCTGTGCTTGGCTCTTTGTTGCGTGCCAGCGTGCGCGTGCCGCCGCCGCCGCCCCGCCGCCCCGCCCCGCTGAGCCGGATCAATTCAAAGCCCTGACCGACGCGCTCTTTCAGACCGCAGCGGCCAATCTCGACGCCGGGATCGTGGTGGTGGATCCGTCGCGCCATGTGCGCTATCTCAACCCACAGGCCGACGCGCTGCTCGCAAGCGACCAGAGTCTTAGCGGGCTGAGCCTGATCGCCCTGCTGCGCGACCACCAGGCCGACGCCCTGGTCGCCGAGGTACTCCACGACGGTGGGCCACGCGAGCTTGCGCTGAAACCGATTAGCAGCGGGCGCACGCTGCGCCTGCGCTGCACGGCCCTCGCCACCGGCGCACAGATCACCGGGGCGATGCTGCTGATCAACGACATCACCCAGCTCAGCATGCTCGAACGCGCCCGCCGCGACCTCGTCGCTAACGTCTCGCACGAGCTACGCACGCCCCTGGCTTCGCTCAAGCTGCTGCTTGAGACGGTGCAGTCTGCGCCGCCGCCCGAGGTGGCCCAGCGCATGCTTGGGCAGATGGCCCACGAGATTGACGCCATCACCCAGTTGGTCGATGAGCTGCACGAGCTGGCCCAGATCGAGTCGGGGCGCGTCACGCTCAAGCTGGCCCCCCTGCCGATCCGGCCCGTGGTCGAGCGCGCCCTTGAGCGGATACGCCCGCAGGCCGACCGCAAGCAGCTTGTCATTCAGGCCGAGTTTGCCGAGGCCGCGACCATCGCGCTGATGGACGAGGGGCGCATCGGCCAGGTGCTGCTCAACTTGCTGCATAACGCCGTGAAGTTCACCGGGGCAGGCGGCAGCATCGTCATTCGCACCGCCCTGCTCGACCGGCACGCGGGCGAGCCAACGCCGACCGGCCCTTGGCTCACCGTGAGCGTCAGCGACACGGGCGTCGGCATCCCCACCCAGGATCTCCCGCGCATCTTCGAGCGCTTCTACAAAGTTGACCGCGCACGCACCCGCCACGCCGGGGGCACGGGCCTGGGGCTTGCCATCGCCAAGCACCTCGTCGAAGGCCACGGCGGGCGCCTCTGGGTAGACAGCGCCGAGGGGCAGGGGAGTACGTTCAGCTTTACGCTGCCTGTGGCATAGGAGGAACTGGTGGCCCGGTGGCTGAAGCCACGGGCTACACGGGACGAAGGCCGCCTTCGTCACCAAGAGCCGGGGGGGCGTCCTGAAACCTGCCCCCTGAAACCTGCCCCCTGAAACCTTGTCTCAGGGCGCAGTGCGCTTCAGCACCACCATCGTAATATCGTCGGCCTGACTCTGGCCTTCGGCAAAGGCGTTGACCGCCGCCAGCACCGCGTTGATGATCGCCTCGGGGCTGCGCTGGTGGTTGGCCCGCAGCAGCGCGACCAAGCGCTCGTCGCCAAAAAGCTCGCGGGCGGCGTCCATCGACTCGGTGACGCCATCGGTGTAGAGCAGCAGCACATCGCCAGGGCCAAGGGTGAAGCTGCGCTGCTCAAAACGCGGATCGGGCACAATCCCCAGCACGATGCCCTGGGCGCGCAGCGGGCGCACCTCGCCGGTCGCCGCGTCCCAATGCAGCGGGTAGTTATGTCCACCGTTGGCGAAAGTCACCACACCTGTGCGCGTCTCAAGCACCGCGTAGAAACAGGTGACGAACAGGCCCGAGCGCGAGTCGGCCAGAATAAGCTGGTTGGCCCGCTCAAGCACCTCGACGGGCGGGCGACCATCGCTGGCGGTGGCCCGCAGCAGCGTGCGCGAGAGCGCCATGAAGAGTGCGGCGGGCACCCCCTTGTCGGTGACATCGGCAATCACCACACCCAGGCGCTGGGCCGCCGAGAGGTCGGGCATCTCGGGGGCGGCTAGGCGCGTGCCGCCACGGAAGACCACCGAGGTCGGGCGAGCACCGTCGCTGGGGGCGGGCTGGCCGGGGGCGGGCGGCAGCGCAATAAAGTCGTAGAAGTCGCCGCCCACCTGACGTGCGGCCTGATAGTAAGACTCAATCTGATAGCCCGGCACGACGGGGCAGCAGTTGGGCAGAAAGCTGGCCTGGATCTCACGGGCCAGCTCCAGCTCCTGCTCAAGCTTCTGACGCGCATGGGCCTCATGGTGCAGACGCGCACGCTCAAGGGTCTGCACCAGCAAGTTCGCCAGAATGCCGAGCAACTGGGCCTCATCGTCGAGGAACTGACGCGGGACGTGCGTGCTGACCATCAGCGTGCCGACGGGGGCGCCGCCGCCCAACTCGACGGCGAGGCCCAAATGGCCGTGGAAGCCCTGGTGCGCCAGCAGCGGCGGTAGCTCGCTTAGCGTTTCGGTCGCCAGATCCACGGCGCGCTCGGGCAGGTACCAGAGGTGCGGGCTGGCCGCATCAAGGAGAACGGGCCAGACCACGTCGGCGGGCAGATGCCAGCCATACGCCGCCCGCAGCACCGCCCGGCCCGCCAGTTCGTCAGCCTCGACAAAGGCGCAGGCATCGGCCTCAAGCAAACGGGCACCGGCCCGGGCCAGCCGCTGAAGGGCAGACTCCAGCGACTCGCTCATCAGCAAGTCTTGCGAAAGGCTAAGGAGCGCCCGCTGCTCTTGGACGCGCCGCACCTTCGCTTGCGCGTAGAGGCGGGCGCGGGCGATGGCAGTGCCGAGGATGTGACCCGCTGCCGAGAAGAGGTGGAGGTCGGCAGGCGCGATGCGGCCCCACTGGGTCGTGGCGACATTCAGCAGGCCCAACACCTCGTCGCCGCTTCGCAGGGGCAGCGAAGCGTGCTGGGTCAGACCGCGCTTGTCGCCCACGGCAGCGCGCAGGCGCGCGCAACTCACCAGATTGAGCGCCTTAGCGAGCTTGCCCGCCTGACACTGCTTTTGGCACTCGCAAGCGTCTTCCCAGGCGGAACCGGGGTACGTGATCGCGGGGGGTAGATTGTGGCGTGCGGCCAACGTGTAGCTCTCGCCGTCGCCCTTGAGGAAGATCCAGCCCGTGGTGAGGCCCAGCAGCGCAACGATATGCGCCAGGGCGGCATCGAGCGTCTCGCGGAGGTCGGTGGTGCGATTAAGCGCCTGCGCCAGCGCATTGAGCGTAGCCAGTTCGTGAAGCCGCTGTTGGGTATCGGTCGGTGGCATAACCGTAGGGCTGAAGGCTGAGGGCTACGGCCCGCTGCATGTGCCATCAGCCCTCTGCCCTTACTTCTTCCGACAGATCGCGACCCCATCACGCAGGGGAATAATCACCGACTCGAGCTGCGCGTGGGACATCAGGCGCTTGTTAAACTCCTGGATGCCACGGACGACCGGCGGCGCATCTTCCTCAAGCTCAAGCACCTGGGCGCTACAAAGCACATTGTCGGCGATCAGCACGCCGCCGGTTCGCAGCCGGGGCACACACAGCTCAAGCGCTTGAATCGCCTGGCCCTCGTTGGCCGCGCTGCGTAGCACATCGAGAAAGACGAAATCGAAGTCTTGGTCAAGCGTGGGTAGAAGCTCGGCCCAGTCGCCGGGGCAAATGGTGATGTACTCGTTCATCCCCTCATTGGCGATGATCTCCTCGGCAAGCTGCACGCGGTCAGCGTGGCGCTCGATGGCGGTCAAATGACCACCCGTCTGCTTGAGCGCACGCAGCAGGTACATCGCCGCATAGCCGGTGGTGATGCCGATCTCAAGCGCCTTGCGCGCATTCATATTCAGCGCCTGCAAGTAGAGGAACTGGCCCTGCACTGGCCCAACCAGCGAGAGGCCACGAATCCGCGCTCGCTCCTCAAGCTCGGTAAGCACCGCATCACGGGGCGGCATGAGGTCGAGCAGATAGTCCTCGATAGCAATATTGGTAATGTCGTAGCGCACGGCTCTCCCTCCGTTATTATTCGTCAGGCGGCGGCTCTCGGCTGAGCCAGGCGGTTGGCCGGTGACGATCATGCATCTGGTGTAGTCGCGTGGTATTCCGCGCTGATTGTATCACAATGCGAAGCCGACGCTGCAGGCTGCGCTCTGCCCAGGGCTACGTCAACGTCGCCCGCCGGGGGGCTGAAGCCCCCGGCTCTTGGGTATGAAGCCGGCCTTCGCAGGCTGGTTGGTTGAGGCCGCGCTGCTTTACAGTTTCGGCACACACAGAGCTTTCTGTTGCGCTCGAACTGACACCTGAAACCCGACACCTGAAACCTTGTTCGGCAAGCCGCTAGTCGAGCGGGCTGCGGACACCCTTTCCGCCACGATTCAGGACGTGGGTGTAGATCATCGTCGTACGAACATCGGCGTGGCCCAACAACTCCTGAACCGTGCGAATATCGTAGCCGGATTCAAGCAGGTGGGTCGCGAAGCTATGGCGGAAGGTGTGGCAACTTGCGCGTTTGTCAATACCAGCAGCGCGGATCGCCGCCTTCACCGCACGCTGTAGCCCAGACTCATCGGCGTGGTGCCGCCGCTCGACCGCCTCGTCCTCGCGTGGGTCACGCGAGCGGCGTGAGGCCGGGAAGACGTATTGCCAGCCCCACTCGGTGGCCGCACCGGGGTACTTGCGCGCCAGGGCAAAGGGCAGATAGACCGCCCCAAAGCCAGCGGCGAGATCATCCTCGTGCATGCGGCGCACTTCGCGCAGGTGCTTCCGCAGGGGGGCGATCAGCGAGTTTGGCAGCATCGTACGGCGGTCTTTCGCCCCCTTGCCGTCCACGACCGTCAGCTCTTTGTAGCTATAGTCCAGATCCTTCACGCGCAGGCGCATACATTCCATCAGGCGTAGGCCCGCACCATAGAGCAAGCTCGCCATAATCAGATGCTGCCCATCCAGGCCCGCCAGCACCCGCTGCACCTCCTCGCGGGTGAAGACGATGGGCACCTTCTTGGGGCCGCGCGCCCGCTCAATCGCGCCAAGGTCAGGCAATTCGATTGCCAGCACCTCGCGGTAGAGGAAGAGCAGCGCGTGCAGGGCCACATTTTGGGTCGAGGCGGCGACGTGTTCCTCAATCGCCATGTGGGCCAGGTAGGCCCGGATCGCCTCGACCCCCAGCTCGCGGGGGTGACGCTTGTTGTGAAACAAGATGAAGCGCCGAATCACACTGACGTACGACTCCTCGGTGCGGAAGCTCATATGGCGCAGACGCGCCACCGCACGCACCTCGTCGAGCAGCTTGCGCGGGGCCATCGCCGTCTCCTCTCAGCCTGGTGAAGGTCTACGCTGTGTAGACCGTACCGGCGGCGGCGAGGATTCGCTTGGCGGTTCGCCCTACTCGGGTTTGGCCGGATGGCTCATCGTGCGAAGCAGCAGCAGCACCCCGCCGACGACCAGGGTCAGGATGAGCAAGACCCCGCAGCAGGGGCCGAGTACCAGAAAGTCTTGGAGGTTCGCGCTCTGATTAACCATGGTCCCCTCGCGTGGTGCGCTACCGTGGAGACGCAACATGTGGTTCGCCACCGTAGAGACGCAAAATTTTGCGTCTCTACGGTAGCGTTTGGCCTGAAACCTGAAACCTAGCCCCTGAAACCTGAAACCTAGCCCCTGAAACCTAGCCTACCCCACCTCAAAAGATTTACGATTCTCTTGCAGCCACGTGGAGAGACGCCGCCCCTGACCTAGCACCTCAAGATGATAGTCTGGCTCGGCGTCGAGGGTCATCAGGACGCGGCGCAGGTTGCCCTGGAGCCAGATGACTTCGACAATGACGAGCAGCGCCGTGCGCTCGGCGGGGGTCAGCGGATTAACCTGACAGTACCCCAAGAGTAAGTTTCTGGCCCGGTCGGCGTCGAGCGGGCCAGCGTACACGCCCCACGGGTACCAGTCGGGCGGGGCGGCACCGACGGCGAAGTCAACCAGGGCATCAGCGAGATCGACGATGCGGGCGTCGCTGGTCACCTGGTCGAAGTCAATCAGCGCGGCCACCGTGTCGCCGCGAAAGATGAGGTTGTCGCGGTGAACATCACCGTGGATGAGCACCTGGGGCAGGGCCATGTAGCCCGTATCAGGTAGGGCCTTACGCAGATCGACGGCCCGCCGGTCGTACCAGTTCAGCGGCTCGGTGAGGTCGCCCATCATATCGCGCTGCATCACGCGCTCGATCAGGCCGGGCAGCGACGAGGTGCTGTAGCGCGGGCCTTGGTCGGCTGGCGGATCGGGAAAGCCTGCGATGGCGTCGTGGTAGCGCGCCAGCACCGTGCCGGTTCCCACGAGATGGGCGGAGCGGTCGGGGTTGAACTCGTCGCCGTCAATAAAGGTGAAGACCTCGAACAAACGCCCATCAAGCTCAACGGCGTTCTCGCCCGAGCGGGCAGGGATGAGGCGTGGGGCGGGGAAGCCGTGGGCACGTAGCCAGCCCAGCAGGCGGTGGCGCAGCTCCAGGGAGGCGCGGCCAAGCTTACGCTGGTTGCGGCGCACGACATAGCGCCCGGCGCTCGTCTCGGCAAAGGCCGTCTCGTTGACCACCCCGTGGCTCGCCGCACGCGCCGAACGGACGGTTCCGAGGTCGTAGCTCTGCAAGGCGCGCTCGACATCATGCTGTGTGAGCATGGGCTCTCCGCTAGGACAAGGTGTCAGGTGTCAGGTATCAGGTGTCAGGTGCTAGGTCGAGTACCTCAGCAAACCTGGCCCAAAACCTTGTCGTCTATCTATCCTGAAGGGTGCAGGGGCGTGGGCCGCGCTCCACCTCAGAGCGGGCGCAAGCCCGCTGGGGATTCGATGAAAACGTCCGTCGATCTGGGTGTGGACATCTGAACATAGGCGCTAGCCCAGCCGAGGCGAAGTTGCTTGACCCAGACCCAGACCAGCGCGGCGGCCTGTTGGGCCAACGGTGCGCCGTAGCCGGCCCGCTCGTCTACGGCGGCGAAAAGCGCCGCCACGCCCCAGTGAAAGAGCAACCCCAAGGCGGCGAGGGCCAGCACGCCCGGCAGGTTCTGCCGAATGAAGCCAGCCGCTCCGCCAAGCATCGCCAGTGGTCGGCGCTGATCCGTGAAGACCGCAATGGCCCGCCCATATTCCCCAAGCAGGCTGATGAGTTGGAGCAGGATCAGGGCGACGGCCACACCTGCCCCTAGTCCGGCGAAGGTGCCGACCAGGGCGGCGGCGACCAGAGCGAGCAGGCCAAAGAGCGTAAGCAAAACCCCCAAGCCGGTGAAACTCCAGAAGAAGTGGGTGCAGCCTACCATGAAACTGCGGCGGCCCGCCATCACGCTCAGGGCGCCGCCGCTAACCAGATTGTACGTGCTGGCGTAACAAATGACCGCCAGCAGCGTGCAGAGCAGCCAGACGAGACTGCCCAGCCCGATGGCCTGTCCAGTTCCGCCAAGCAGCAGCCGGACGAACGCAGCGGTTTCGCCAAGGGCCAGGGGCGCAAGCAGCGGGCCTGCGTCGTTCGCCCAGATGGCCGACCAAGCTTGAAGCAGGCCAAAGAGCAGGCTAGTCAGGTAGAGGGGCAGCGCCAGCCATGGCCGTCTGGCGTAGCGCAACCCTTGAAACAAACTTTGCTGAAAGCGGCGCATAGTGGGAAGGTTTCAGGTGCCAGGGTTCAGACGACGTACGGGCGCCCCTCGTGGGCGCCCACAAGGGGCGCCCGCACGTACGTCAACCCACCGGCGTTGTTTGGGCAGGCGCAGGACTTGCTGATGCGTTCGACCTGAAACCTGAGACCTAGCACCTGAACCCTTGTCTTTAGCCAAACAGTCCGACGGTCTGCACAATCGCCTGGAGCCAGAAGGTCAAACGGGCACCGAGCGTCACGGTGGGCAGAAACTGCACCGCAGGATAGACCCCATTATCGGTCAGGTCAAGCTCGGCGAAGAGCTTCTGCGCGGGGTCAACCACCACCGACACCGGCTGCTTGCCTACGGGAAGGGCGAACGTGTTCTGGGCGACGGCACCATCAACTTGGTACAGTTGGGCCTCGCCACTCGCAAAGCGCACCTGCACCTCGGTGGGGACACGCACCGCGCCGGTGCGCTCGACGGTGACGGTGCCATTCTTAACTGACAAGACCTTGTAGCCAATCTGGCCTTCGCCTGCGATAAAATCGTCGAAGAACCAGTCCAGCGTACCCAGCTCGCGCTCCAGCACCGCACGGAAATCGGCGGCGGCCGGGTGCCGGAAGCGCCACTCGCGCAGGTAGGCGGCCATCGCGCCCCGGAAACGCTCGGCACCGACCACGCGCTCAAGGGTGATCAGGCCCACTGCAGGCTTGCTATAGGCACCGATGGCGTAGTCGCCCGTCGTGTACGCCCAGGCGGGCAGATCTGCCCGCATCGCAGGATTGCTTGCGTACAGCGCAAAGTCAAGGGTCGCGGCATCAATGGCAAGGCCGAAGCGCAGCTTGCGGCTGGTTGTCTCCATCAGGCGCGCACCGCTGTACTCGGTAATACCCTCGTCGAGCCAAGGCTCACGGGCCTCGTTGGTGGCGGTCTGCATCGGCCACCACTGGTGGCCGATCTCGTGGGCGATCACCAACTCGTCGTAGCCGTCGCTGATCTCCAGACCGCCGCCACCGCCAGTGACTAGCGTCGGATACTCCATCCCGCCTGCGCCGCCCGCGCTCGCAGGCACATCGACCACGCTCAGGCGGGCGTGCGGATACGCGCCGTACCAGTCGCCGTAGGTCAGCAGCGAGTCAACGGCGACCTTCAGGTAGCGCTGGGCGCTCGCGCTGTGCTCGGGCAGCAGGTAGAGCTTAACCTCGCTAGGCCCAGCCTGGGCGGTGTGAACCTGGAAATCGGGCGAGGCGGCGAAGGCGAAATCACTGACATCCTCGGCGACAAACGTCTGGCGCTGAAGCGCCCCGACGGGGACAGGTTCGCCGACCGGCAGGCCGGTGGCGGCGATCACATAGGCGGCGGGGGCCGTAAGCGCAACCTCGTAGCGGCCAAAGTCGTGAAAGAACTCGCTATTCACATGCCACGGCTCGGTGTCCCACTGGCCGCGCGCATAGACCGCCAGCTTCGGGTACCACTGACCGACCATAAAAAACGTGTCGTCGCGCCCGCCGTAGCCCGTGCGGGCAAACACGCGGGGAAGCTGACTCGTCCAGGCGACCGCAAGCTCGACCTGTGCGCCAGGGGCGAGCGGCGTGGGCAGCGGGGCGTGCAGCAGCGTGTCGGTGATCGTACTGGCGGCGAGCAGGTCAGCGCCGTCGCGCAGGGCCAGCCGGGTGAGCGTGATGTCGCCGCGACTCTCCTCGGACGCAAAGCCCCGGTGGTTGCCGCCAGACTCGCGCATCCAGAGCGTATCATCGGCGCTAAACGCCTTCAGGTAGAGGTGCAGCCACAGCTCGTGCAACGTGTCAGGCGAAGGGTTGACGTAGGTGATGATGCCCTCGCCGCGCACGGTCTTGGCGACAGGATCGAGCGTGACCGCCAGCGTATACGAGGCCGTCACCGGCGCCTTGGACAGACCCTGCTGCGCCGGGGCAAGGCGCATTGCGCCAAGGGTGGCAATCAGCGCAATGTTGAGCGCCAAGGCGAGTAGGATGAGTCGGTGCTGCCGCATCAGTACCTCCGTCGCGGGGTGGAAGTTTCCCCTGCCATTATACGGACATGTGCGCGGCCCGATTGGCTGCCGCTGGTAGCAAGCCTACGGAGGTTGTGCAGCCCGCCCGGTGGCTGAAGCCACGGGCTACGCGGTGCGAAGGCCGCCTACGCGGCCTCAACCAGCCTGCGAAGGCAGGCTTCGTCAACCGAGAGCCGGGGACTTTAGTCCCCCGGCGGGCGACGGTGCATCAGCCCTGCCCGTCAGGTCTTTGTAAGCCAGGGGCATGACCAGGATCGTGTATGATCAGCTAGTAACTTCTAAACCAATGGCGAGGACTGAAATGACAGCACACGAGTTGGCGTATCGCATCCAGGGCGGCGCGCCCGTCGTCGGGCAGATTACCGCCCTTGGGGCCAAGAATTTCGCCACCAAGGCGCTGGTGGCGGCCCTGTTGGGCGACACGCCGACACAGTTGCGGAATTGCCCGCCCATCGGCGACGTGGCGATCACCCGCGAGATGCTAGAGGCGATTGGGGTCGTGGTCACAGCCCAGGGCGACACGCTCACCATCGACCCGGCGGGCATTCGTTCCTCGGGGGTGCCCATCCCCGACTCGGGCAGCAACCGCATTCCGATCCTCCTGTTGGGGGCGCTGCTCCACCGCTTCGACGAGGTTTCGGTGCCGGTGCTGGGCGGCTGCAAGATCGGCGAGCGCCCGGTAGACTTTCACCTGATGGCAATTGAGCACTTTGGCGGCCAGGTCGAGACGACTGCCGACGGCTATGTGGCGCGGCGGCGCAAGCGGCTGCGCGGCACCCAGATCAAGCTGCCCTACCCGAGCGTGGGCGCCACCGAGACATGCCTTTTCCTGGCGGCAACCGCCGAGGGGCGCAGCGTGATCGCCAACGCAGCGATTGAGCCAGAGATTATCGAGCTGATCACGATGCTGCGCGCGATGGGCGCGGTGATCTTCACTTCGGCGGGCCGCGAGATTAAGATCGAAGGCGTGCCACGGCTCCAGGGCACCTGTATGCCCATCCTCGGCGACCGCATCGAGGCGGCCTCGTGGGCCTGTCTGGCGGGCGCTTCGGACGGCGACATCACCGTCAGCGGGCTGAACCCCAATCACCTGGGCAACTTCCTGGCCTATTTCCAGCAGGTCGGCGGCGGCTTCGATCTGCTCGACGAGCGCACTGTGCGCTTCTACCGCCGCACGCCGCTGCGGCCCACCGTGGTGGAAACCGATGTCTACCCCGGCTTCTCGACCGACTGGCAGCAGCCGTTTGCGATCATGCTCACCCAGGCCAACGGGATCTCGATCATCCACGAGACGGTCTACGAGAATCGCTTTGGCTACCTGCGGGCGCTGAACGAACTGGGCGCCAACACGCAGCTAACGACGCACTGTCTGGGCGGGCTGCCCTGCCGCTACAGCGACCGAAATCACGAGCATAGCGCGATTGTGGTTGGCCCCACGCCCCTGCGCGCCGACGGCAGCGTGATCACCATCCCCGACCTGCGGGCGGGCCTGGCCTACATCATCGCCGCCGCCATCGCCCGTGGCACCTCGATCATCCGGGGCGTCCACCTGCTCGAACGCGGCTACGGCGATGTGGTGCCACGCCTGTCGCGCATGAACCTGCGGATCGAGCGCGTGCCCCTTGGCGCGGTGGTGTAGGGCTGACGCGCCATCCTCAAACGAAAGGGTGCCCACCAGGGGCACCCTTTCGTTTTTTGACTAAGACAAGGTTCGTGGATGCTTTACAGTTTGGGCACGTGCATGGCTTGCTGATGCGTTCGGCCTGAAACCTGAAACCCGACCCCTGAAACCTTGACTAACGATAGCTATCGGCAAGCTTCTGTCCAGCGCGCCTACCGCCGGATGAGCGGTAAGTAGACCCACGTCTTCCCACCCACGGCTAACTGCCCGCTAATCTTAAGCGACACCGAGGCAGAGTCACCGCCGCCGGGGGCCGGGTTGCGAACGCTCACACTGGCGCTGCCTGCGCTCGCCGTATCGGCAGCGCTAATCGTCACCTGGATCTGCGTGGCACTCACGTAAATCGTGGTGCGCGGCACCCCATTCCAAAGCACGGTCGAATCGGACAGGAAGCCGTAGCCGTTCACGGTGAGAGTGAAGCCGCTGCCCACCGCCACCTGTACCGGGCTGAGGGTTGCAATGTAGCCACGCGGGTTGGTCGTCTGGCCTGCCACGAACGCGCTGCCCGCCACGGCGCTCCACAGCCCGCCCGTGTTGCGCGCCTGGAGCGAGACGTAGTAGGTGCTGCCCGCCGTCAGGCTTAACCCGCTGCGGCTGGTGTTCAGCACTGCCGAGAGTGCTGCGGGTGCCAGTGCGCTGGTACCCTGTGGCGTCGTCCAGCCGACAATGTCAATCGCCTCCGGTGCGCTGCCAATCGCGTAACGCACCTGATCCACCGCCGAATCAGCGTCGCTGGCGGCGTAGGTGAGGTGAACCGTGCTGGCATCGCCGCCGACTCCGCTGGCGAAGAGGTAGGGCGTAGGCGGCGGGGTGCGGTCGCTGACCTGGCCCGCGTAGTCCACCGTAAAGGTCGTGCCCCGACCATCGGCGGCAGGCTTCCCGTCCGAGTCGCTGGCGCCCGTGATGAGCAGCCGCTTCGGCCCACGGGCGACCAG